>NZ_RPSE01000064.1:0-22933 GCF_003949955.1 Streptomyces sp. WAC05292 | reverse complement strand
GTGGGGGACGGCGGGACGGGGATCCCGGCCCGGTCCAGGGCGGCGTGGCACAGCCGCTTGTCGAAGAGCACGGCCAGTTCGGCGGGGTCGGCCAACAGGCGCCCGCCCGCCGCCCGCACGTCGTGCGCGATCCGCTCCACGGCGGCGCGGAACGCCCGGTACCAGCGGACGCCGCCTTCCACCCGGGTCGGCTCGGCGGCGCCGCGCATGATCCGGTCGACCTGCGGGTCCTCGCCCGGGCTGTCGATCCGCACGGTTTCGCCGGGGTGGAAGCGGGCGGTGCCCGCGAGGACGTCGAGCCAGGGCACGACGCGTGCCGCGGGCAGCCCGGCGGCCCGCAGGGCGGCCTGGAGGAAGGCCGTCCTGCGGTTGTCCGGATTGCCGACCACGGCGAACCGCGCGGCCCCGGCCGGGTTCACTCGGCGACCGCGGTGTAGCGCCCGTCCCGCCTGCTGCGGGTGCTCTGGCGGTGGCCGAGGTCGACCTCGACGCCGTGCGGGGCGAGGGCCTCCTCGATGCGGAGTGCCACGGGCTCGCTGATGAAGTGGTGGTGGAGGTCCAGCTTGCGCAGGTGGGTGAGGGGCTGCCCGTCGAGGAGGGCGAGGGCGCCCTCGTCGCCCAGCGTGCCCATGGACAGGTCGAGTTCGCGGAGCCGGGCGACGACGGGCGCGCCGGCGAGGGCGGTGGCGATCTCGTTCTGGATGTCGCTGTTGCGCAGCGCGAGGCGGCGCAGGGCGGGCAGCCGGGAGCCCGTCATGAAGGGCTCCAAATCGGCCGGCTGGGTGTCCGCGCCGTACCAGGAGGTGCCGAGCCAGATGTCGAGGTCCTCCAGGGCCGGGAAGTCACAGGCGCCGACGGTGCGCACGACCTCCCGGGACAGGCCCCCGGTCTCGATGCGCAGCCGGCGCAGCGCGGCGTGTCGCAGCGGCGGGAAGACGAGGCCGCTGCCGCCCCGGACGCCGAACTCCTCCAGCAGCGGGAACGCCTCCAGGACCGGGCCCACGTCGGCCTGCTCGATCCAGGAGATCTCGCTCTCCTCGCAGGTCATGTCGCCGAGGAAGAGGGCGCGGAGCTCGGGCATCCCGTCTGCGGCGGGGAGGAGGACGTCGAGGACGTACTCCCCGATGCGCTCGGCGCATTCGCTCCAGGTTCCGACGATCAGCGAGCGGACGCGGGTGAGGTCGACGGCGGCGGCGAACCGGGCGAAGGCCGCGGGCCATTCCTCGTCGGACTCCCAGAAGTCGGCGCTGACGCGCCAGGCGACGCTGTCGGGTTCGGGAAGCGGCCCGGCGGGCTCCTCGCCGGGCGGCGGGAAGGCGTACACGGGCAGGCCTCCCCACTCCTCCATGTGGCCGCTGATGCTCATGTGCGCTGCTCCTGGGGTGGGTGGCCGGTCGGACGGACGTGCGACACCAGTTCTACCAAGCGGCACCGACAGTCCCGACCACGCGTTCGAGGGGGCGTTGTCAGACCCGCGGCCTAGCGTGGGGAAGGTCGAGCGGGTCCGAGGGGGCCCGCGGGAGGGAGAGCCGTGTACCGGCAGGGGGACGTCCTGATCGCGCCGGTCCCGAAGGGGGCCGTTCCGGAGTGGGCGGTGCGGGCGCCGGGCGAGGCGCGGGACGCGCGGGGCCGGCTGGTGCTGGCGCGCGGAGAGGTGACGGGGCACGCGCACGCCGTACCGGGGCCGGGCCGGCTGGTGCGCGAGGGCGGGGAGTTCGGGCCGCTGCTGCTGCACCTCCCGGAGGGCGGCCGCGTGGTGCACGAGGAGCATGCGGCGATACCCCTGCCGAAGGGCTGGTTCCGGGTGGTGCGGCAGCGGGAGTACGTGCCGGGCGCGGTCCGGTACGTCGCCGACTGACCGCCCGCCCCGCACCCGCCCGCACCCCGGGCCGCACGGCGCCCACCGGGCCGCCGCGGTCCTCCCCCACCCGGCCGGCCGCTGCCGCGGCCGGCCCCGTACGAGACCGAGGACGACGTGACCACGCACCACACCCCTGGCACCCCTGGCGGCCGCGTAGCCGGAGCCGCCGGCGGCGCGGCCGAACGGATGGAGGAGTGGCGGGCCGTGGCCGCCGCCACCGGCCCCGCCGACCGGGCCGCCGCCGAGGCCGCCGTCCGGCTCGCCTACCGCTCGGCCGGGCTGGCCGGGCCCGACCGCGTCCTGTGGGCGCGGTCGCCGCGAGAGGCCGTGGCACTGCTGCTGGAGCTCGGCGAGAGGACCGGGTGGAGCGTCCGCGACGAGGTGCGGACCAGGCCCTGGGAGGCGGAGCGGTCGCGGGCGCATGCCGAATTGGGCGTGGCGGGGTACACGGCGCTGTGGGCGGCGACCGGCGCCCGCCTCTGGGACGTCACGTGGGCGCTGGCCGAGCGGATCCGCGACGGGGTGGCGGAGGAGCTGGAGGACACGCCGCAGATCCGCCTGCTGCTGCTCGACGCGGTGCCGGGACAGCACGACGCGGCCTGGCTGGCCGCCCTGGCGGACCGGGGGCCCGCGCTGGCCGGTCTGGCGGATGCCGCGCGCCACGCCGGCTGGTGGTGGCCCTACGAGGACGTCGCCGTGGTGTGCGACCGGCCCGCGGAACTGCACCGGGACGAGGCGGGGCGCCTGGACCGGCGGGACGGCCCGGCGCTGGCGTTCTCCGACGGCTTCGCGCTGCACGCGTGGCGGGGCATGCCGGTGCCGGCGGACTTCCTGTCGGGGCTGGCCGGGCTCACCCCGGAGCGGATCCGGGAGGAGGAGAACGCCGAGCTGCGCCGGGTGATGCTGGAGTTCTACGGCTACGAGCGCTACCTCGCCGATTCGGGCGCGGAACCGGTGCACCGGGACGAGACGGGCGTGCTGTGGCGGATCGGGCTGGACGACGACGAGGACGTCGCCATGGTCGAGGTCGTGAACTCCACCGCCGAGCCCGACGGCACGTTCCGCACCTACTGGCTGCGCGTCCCGCCGCGGACGCGGACCGCCCGTGAGGGGGTGGCCTGGACGTTCGGCCTGTCGGCGGAGGAGTACGTACCGCTCCGGCAGACCTGACGCGGATCCCGGGACTTTTTTTCGAAGAAGTCCCCCGATAGGCGTTATCCGTGCCCCGGTCGACGGTCTCCCAGGTATCGGGCATCATCGACCGCCGGGACGGACAGGGAACCTCACATGACTTCAGAGCACACGGCAGAGCTGGTCGCGGCGGCCCGCGCGGGAGACCTCCGCGCGCAGGACGAGCTGGTCAGCGCGTATCTGCCGCTGGTCTACAACATCGTCGGGCGCGCCATGAACGGCTCCGTCGACGTGGACGACGTCGTGCAGGACACGATGCTGCGGGCCCTCGACGGCCTGGGCACCCTCCGATCGGACGAAAGCTTCCGCTCGTGGCTGGTCGCCATCGCGATGAACCGGGTGCGGGCGTACTGGCAGGCCCGGCGCACCGCGCCCGGTGAGAGCGGGCTGGAGGCCGCCTGGGAGCTCGCCGACCCGGGGGCCGACTTCGTCGACCTGACCGTCGTCCGGCTGGCCCTGGAGGGGCAGCGCCGGGAGACCGCACGTGCCACGCGCTGGCTGGAGCCGGACGACCGGGCGCTGCTGTCGCTGTGGTGGCTGGAGTGCGCCGGGGAGCTGACCCGGGGCGAGGTGGCCGCGGCGCTGGAGCTGACGCCGCAGCACACGGCGGTGCGCGTGCAGCGGATGAAGGCGCAGCTGGAGTCCGCGCGCGTGGTGGAGGGGGCGCTGGCGGCGCAGCCGCCGTGCGAGGCGCTGGTTGCGGTGACGGCCTCGTGGGACGGGCAGCCGTCGACGCTGTGGCGCAAGCGAATAGCCCGGCACGCCCGCGAGTGCCTGCGGTGCGCCGGCCTGTGGAACGGGCTGCTCCCGGCGGAGGGGCTGCTGGCGGGCCTGGCGCTGGTGCCGGTGTCGGCGGCGCTGCTGGCCGGGGTGCGGTCGGCCGCCGCGGGCGGTTTCGCTCCGGCGGGCGCGGCGTACGCGGCGGGCGGGTTCCCGGGCGGCGGCCAGGCGGTGTCCGCCGGTTGGGCGCCCGCGTACGAGGCGCCGCTCGGCGGCACGGGCGACGGCGGCCACGGCTTCGCCGCCGGCACGGGTGCGGACGGCGGCGGCGGCAACTTCGGCACCGGCGCGGACGGTGGCGGCTTCGCCGGAGCCGGTGCGGTGCGAGACGGCGGCAGCGGCTTCGCTTGCGGTACGGGCGCCGGTGACGGCGGCAAGGGCCTCGCCGCCGGTGCGCACGGCGGCGGCAGCGGCTTCGGGGACGCCGGTGACGGTGGTTCCGGCGGTTCCGGGGACGGCGAGGCCGTGGCCCGCCTCGCGTCGGCCGGCTCCGCGGAGGGCGGTGCCGGTGGCGCGGCGGGCGGGGGCCGGAGCGTGTTGCGCAAGCGGCGGCGCAGTCGGCGGCGGGCCGTCGGGGGTGCCGTGCTCGCCGCCTGTGTCGCGGGCGGCGGCCTCGCCTACCTGGGCGGGTTCCCCGGCTCCGCCGGCGAGGGCGGCGGAGCCGCGCCGGCGGCTCCGCTGAACGCGCTGTCCGCGGGCGAGTCCGCCGGCCCGTCGCCGAGCGGCTCGGCCCAGCCGTCCGCGTCCGCTTCGGCCTCGCCGTCCCCGTCGTCCACGGCGCCGCCCTCGGCCTCGGCGTCGGCGAGCCCCTCCGGCGCGGGCAGGACCTCCGGTGCGGCGCCGACCCCGTCCCCGTCGGCCCCGCGGTCCGCCTCCCCTGCTCCGGTGCCGGCCCCTCAGGGCCCTGTGGGCCAGGTCATCGCCCTCGTCAACGCGGAGCGCGCGAAGGCGGGCTGCGGCCCGCTGAAGGACGATGCGCAGCTGCGGAAGGCGGCGCAGCGGCACTCCGAGGACATGGCGAGCCGGAACTTCTTCTCGCACACGGCCCCGGACGGCTCCGACCCGGGCGAGCGGACGACGGCCGCCGGCTACCGGTGGGCGACGTACGGCGAGAACATAGCCCGCGGGCAGAGCACCGCCGAGTCGGTCATGAACTCGTGGATGAACAGCGACGGCCACCGCGCGAACATCCTGAACTGCTCCTTCAAGGACATAGGCGTCGGGCTCCACCAGGGGCCCGGCGGCCCTTGGTGGACGCAGAACTTCGGCGCCCGCATGTGACCGGGGCCGCGGCGGGCGCCGGGGCCGCTACGGACCGGCCCGGCGGGTTCCGGGCCGGTGGTGGGCAGCGGCGCCGAGCACGCAGGGCACGCTGACGAGCAGGGCCCACGCGCCGAACTTCTGCACGGGGACGGGCTCCCACCCGTCGAGCTGGTGGGGATAGGCCCAGGCCCCCGCGTAGGTCGCGGCGTTCTCGGCGAGCCACAGGAAGAAGCCGATCAGGACGAACGTCAGCGGCATCCACATCCGGTAGGCGTGCCTGCCGACGGTGTAGTGCACCCGGGCCCCGGCGGTGGCGGCGACGAGCAGGCAGGCCAGCGGCCAGCGCAGGTCGGGCAGCCAGTGGTGGCTGAGGAAGTTCGCGTAGAGGGCGCCCGCCGCCAGTGCGGTCGCCGCCGGGCGGTAGCCGCTGAGCTCCAGCCTCAGCAGCCGCCACACGGCGCAGACGTAGCTGCCGACGGCTGCGTAGAGGAAGCCGCCGTAGAGCGGGACGCCGCCGAACTTCAGCAGCGCGGGCTCGGGGTAGGACCAGGAGCCCAGGGCCACCTTCACGTACTCGAACACGAGCCCGAGGAGGTGGCAGCCCCCGATCACGGCGAGGTCCCGGCCGCGCTCCCAGCCGGTCAGCAGGCACACCGTGCTGAGCAGGACCCCGTACGCGAACAGCAGGTCGTAGCGGGCGACGGGGAGGTCGGGCAGCAGGCGGGAGGCGCCCACTCCGGCGAGCAGGGCCACGGCGAAGGCGCAGCCGGCGGCCTGTCTCAGGCCGAAGTGCAGCAGCTGGTTCAGCGCGTGGCCCGCCCGGCGGAGGGCGGCGGCGTTCGGCGGCATGCCCATGCCCGCAGGGACGCTCGCGCGGCGGCCGCGGTTCGGCCGCGCCGCCGGCGGTCCCCCGCGGCGGGCCGTCAGTGGTGGAAGCCGGAGCGGGGGGCCGTGGCGGGCCGGGTCGGGGGCGCCTCCCGGAGGTGGTCCAGGGCGCGGCGCATGTCCTCGGCGAGGAGGGCGACCTGGTCCAGGGTCACGCCGTGGCGGATCAGGACGCGCTGGATGACGGTGTCGTCGCGGCGGGCGGGCAGCGGGTACGCGGGGACCTGCCAGCCGCGCATCCGCAGCCGGTCGGAGAGGTCGTAGAGGGTGAAGCCGGCGTCCGCGGGGTCGGTGAGCCGGTAGGAGACGGCGGGCAGGGCTCCCTGGCCGTCGTAGAGCAGGGTGAAGGGGCCCATGGCGGCGATCTCGCCGGCGAGGTGGCGGGCGGTGTCCGCGCAGGACCGGTGGACGCTCCGGTAGCCGCTGCGGCCGAGCCGGAGGAAGAGGTAGTACTGGGCGATGACCTCGCCGCCGGGCCGGGAGAAGTTCAGGGCGAAGGTCGGCATGTCGCCGCCCAGGTAGTCGACGTCGAAGACGAGCTCGGGGGGCAGGAGGTCCGCGGTGCGCCAGACGACCCAGCCGACGCCGAGGGGCGCGAGCCCGTACTTGTGGCCGGAGGTGTTGATGGAGGCGACGCGGGGGATCGCGAAGTCCCACACCACGTCGGGGTGGAGGAAGGGGGCGACGAGCCCGCCGCTGGCACCGTCGACGTGGATCGGGACGTCCCAGCCGTGCTCCTGCTGGATCGCGTCGAGGGCGGCCGCGATGTCGGCGACGGGCTCGTAGTCGCAGGTGTAGGTGACACCGAGGATGGCGACGACGCCGATGGTGTTCTCGTCGACGTACTCCGCGAGCTGGTGGGGCCGCAGGCCGGTGGCGTCCTCCTCCAGGGGGATCTGGCGCAGTTCGACGTCGAAGTAGCGGGCGAACTTCTCCCAGCAGACCTGGACGGGCCCGCACACGAGGTTGGGCCGGTCGGCCGGCAGTCCCTGGGCTCGGCGGCGGGCGCGCCAGCGCCATTTGAGGGCGAGGCCGCCGAGCATGGCGGCCTCGCTGGAGCCGGTGGTGGAGCAGCCGGTGGCGGGGCCGTCCTCGGCCGGGGCGTGCCACAGGTGGGCCAGGATGTTGACGCAGCGGGCCTCGATCTCCGCGGTCTGCGGGTATTCGTCCTTGTCGACCATGTTCTTGTCGAGGCACTCGTTCATCAGGCGGTGGACGCCGTCGTCCGACCAGGTGGTGCAGAAGGTGGCCAGGTTCTGGGCGGCGTTGCCGTCGAGGAGGAGCTCGTTGCGGAGCAGGGCGTAGACGGCCTCGGACGGTGAATGCTCTTCCGGCATCCGGTACTTGGGGAGGACGCGGTCGCTGAGGGCGGTGGTGAAGACGTCGGTCCCGGTGTCGCCGCCGGTGACGTGCTTCGTCTCGTGGAGAGCCATGTTTCGGACTATAGGTGACAGACTGCTATTTATCCGGCTTCGAGTTCCGGTCGTCTCGACGGTGTGAGCCCCTCCATGGGACACGGGACGTCACCGAAGAAATTACTGTCCAGTAAGATGATTTCCACAGAATCTTTCGCGTCGACGCGCCCCCCTCCCAGCCCGCACGGGAAGATCCGCCAAATGGTTCTATAGGAAACTTATCCGTTCATGTCCTGATAACAGCGAGTGGTCGTTCGGACACTGGTACCTCTTCGGGCCATGAACAAGATCACTCGCCGGCAGGCCATGGGCACCGCCGCCGGCGCTCTCGCCGCCCTCGGCATAGCCGGCGCCACCGCGCACGCGGCCGGCACCGACTCACGCGCCGCCACCACCCCCTCCGGCACGGTCGACGAGGTGTACCAGGGCCGCCGCATCCGCATCACCCCCGCCTCCGCTTCCGGCGGGCACCACGGCGGGCACCACGGGGGCGGCCACTCCGGCCTGCCCACCGTCCGCATAGACGGCCGCGAACTGCACGTCATGCGCAACGCCGACGGCACCTGGATCAGCGTGGTCAACCACTACGAGACCTTCGCCGACCCGCTGTCGCTCGCCCGCGCCGCCGTGCGCGAACTCCAGGGCGCCACCCTCGCCCCGTTCTCGCCCACGGGAGGCACGGCATGACCGTCCGCAAGAACCAGGCCTCGCTGACCTCCGAGGAGAAGCGCGCCTTCACCAACGCGCTGCTGGAGCTCAAGCGCACCGGCGTCTACGACCGGTTCGTCACCACGCACAACGGCTTCATCATGAGCGACACCGACTCCGGCGACCGCGTCGGCCACCGCTCCCCCTCCTTCCTGCCCTGGCACCGCCGGTTCCTGCTGGAGTTCGAGGCCGAGCTGCAGAAGGTCGACGCCTCGGTGGCGCTCCCGTACTGGGACTGGACCGCCGACCGGACCTCCCGCTCCTCCCTGTGGGCCGCGGACTTCCTGGGCGGCACCGGCCGCGCCCGCGACGGCCAGGTCATGGACGGCCCGTTCGCGTACTCCGGCGGGAAGTTCCCGGTCAACGTGCGCGTCGACGGCCGCGCGTACCTGCGGCGCTCCCTCGGCGCGAGCGTCGCCGAGCTGCCCACCAAGGCCGAGGTGGACGCGGTCCTGGCCATGCCGGTCTATGACATGGCGCCGTGGAACAGCGCCTCGAACGGCTTCCGCAACCACCTGGAGGGCTGGCGCGGCGCCAACCTGCACAACCGGGTGCACGTCTGGGTCGGCGGGCAGATGGCCACCGGCGTCTCCCCCAACGACCCGGTGTTCTGGATGCACCACGCCTTCGTCGACAAGCTGTGGGCCGCATGGCAGGCCCGCCACCCGCAGTCGACGTACCTGCCCGCCGCCGGCACGGCCGACGTGGTGGACCTGAACGACACGATGCGGCCGTGGAACGACGTCACTCCGGCCGACATGCTGGACCACCGCAAGTTCTACACCTTCGACACCGAGCCGGCCGCCGCGGCGGCGAGCCAGCGGTAGTGCAGTTCGGGGCGGCCCACCTGGCCGTAGCGGGGCGTGCGGTCGGCGCGGCCCGTGTCCACCAGGTGCTCCAGGTAGCGGCGGGCCGTGATCCGCGAGATCCCCGCCGCCCCGGCCGCCCCGGCCGCGGTCAGTCCCTCGGGGGCCGCCCGCAGCAGCGCGGCGACCCGGTCCAGGGTCGGCGCGCTCAGTCCCTTGGGAAGCTCGGCCGGTCGCGGGGTGCGCAGGGCGGCCAGCGCCCGGTCCACGTCGTCCTGGCCGGCCGCCTCCCCCGCCGTCGAGCGGAACTCCGCGTAGCGCAGCAGCCGTTCGCGCAGCGTCGGGAAGGCGAACGGCTTGAGCACGTACTGGACGACGCCCAGCGAGACGCTCTCGCGGACGACGGCCAGGTCCCGCGCCGAGGTCACCGCGATCACGTCGACCGGATGCCCGGCGGCGCGGAGTCCGCGCGCGAAGCGCAGCCCGTGGCCGTCCGGCAGGCCGAGGTCGAGCAGCAGCAGGTCGACGCGGGTCCGCTCCAGGACCCGGGTGGCCTCCGCCAGGGAGTGGGCGGTGCCGACGGCGGTGAAGCCGGGCACCCTGCCGACGTACAGCGCGTGCGCGTCGGCGGCGACCGGGTCGTCCTCGACCACCAGGACGCGCACCTCGGCCGGGGGCGCCGCAGCCGCGCCGGTGCGGGGGCCCTCGGCCGGTCCGCTCGCGGTCATGCCGGCTGCTCCTTCCGCATCGGCAGCCGTACGGTGAACCGGGCTCCGCCGCCCGGGGATCCGGCTGCCTCGGCGGTGCCGCCGTGCCGGTGGGCGACCTGCCGGACCAGGGCGAGGCCGAGGCCCCGCCCCTCCCCCTTGCCCGACCAGCCGTGCCGGAACACGTCGGCGGCGGCGCCCTCGGGGAGCCCGGGGCCGTTGTCGGCGACGCGGAGCAGGAGCGAGTCGCCGTCGGGGCGCACGGTGACCTCGACGCGGGCTCCGGGTACGCCGGTCAGGGCGTCGACGGCGTTGTCGACGAGATTGCCGAGGACGGTGACGAGGTCGCGGGCCGGGACCGCGGGCGGCCCGCCCGCCGGGCGCACGCCGCCGCCGGGTGCTTCGGCTCCCGTCCCGCCGAAGGCGCGGCTGTCCGGGGTGACCACCAGCTCCACCCCGCGCTCGTGCGCCTGCGCCGCCTTGCCGAGCAGCAGCGCCACGAGGACCGGCTCGCCGACCGCGGTGACCACCTCGTCGGTGAGGGCCTGCGCCAGCTCCAGCTCGGCCGTGGCGAATTCCACGGCCTCGTCCGCGCGGCCCAGCTCGATCAGGGAGACGACGGTGTGCAGCCGGTTGGCCGCCTCGTGCGCCTGACCTCGCAGGGCTTGGGTGAACCCGCGCTCGTGGTCCAACTCGCCTGTCAGCGACTGCAGTTCGGTGTGGTCGCGCAGGGTCACGACCGTGCCGCGGCGGCCGCCGCCGGCGACGGGCGAGCTGTTGACGACCAGCACCCGCTCCGCGGTCAGGTGGACCTCGTCCACGCGCGGCCGGTCCGCGAGCAGGGCCCCCGTCAGCGGCGGCGGCAGTCCCAGGTCGGCGACGGCCGTGCCGCGGACGTCGCCGGACAGGCCGAGCAGGTCCCGGGCCGCGTCGTTGATCAGGGTGACCCGGCGCCGCCCGTCGAGCATCAGCAGCCCTTCCCGGACGGCGTGCAGGGCCGCCTGGTGGTAGTCGTACACGCGGCTGAGCTCGGCGGCGTTCATGCCGTGCGTGTGCCGGCGCAGCCGGGCGTTGACGACGTACGTGCCGACCGCGCCGAGGCCGAGCGCGCCGGCGGCGACCCAGGCCAGGGCGGACAACTGGGCGGCGAGCCGGTCGCTGACGGCGCGGACCGTGATCCCCGCGGCGACCAGGCCGACGATCCGGCCGCCGTCGGCGAGCGGGGTGACCACGCGGATCGAGGGGCCGAGCGTGCCGGTGTACGTCTCGCTGAAGGTCTCGCCGCGCAGGGCGGGTGCGGTGTTGCCCATGAAGGGCTCGCCGATGCGCTTCGGGTTGCGGTGGGTCCAGCGGCGCCCGTCGGGGGCCATGATCGTCACGAAGTCGACGCCCGAGTCGGCGCGCACCCGCTCCGCGTAGGGCTGGAGCGCGGCCGAGGGGTCGGTGCCGCCGGCGGCCCGGCGCACGGCCTCCAGGACGGACGGCGAGTCGGCGACGGCGCGGGCGACGGCCCCGGCCTGGCGCCGTGCGGCGTCCTCCGCCTGGCCGTGGGCCGTGGCGTAGGCGAAGACCGCGCAGCCCGCGACGACGACGGCGACCAGCAGTACCTGCATGGCGAAGAGCTGGCCGGCGAGGCTGCGCGGCGGGCGGGGGAACCGGAACATGGCGCTCAGTGTGCACCGGGCCGTGAACTCAATGAACGCAAGGGTGACCGGGGTCACAGGGGTGGGCGATGGTCTGGCGGGACGATTTTCACCACCAGGAGGCGAACGTGGCCGCCAGACGCGACAAGACCCACTACCTGTACATCGCCGTGATAGCGGCGGTGCTGCTCGGCATCGCCGTCGGCTTCGCCGCTCCGGGCGCGGCCGTCGAGCTGAAGCCGCTGGGCACCGGCTTCGTGAACCTCATCAAGATGATGATCTCGCCGGTGATCTTCTGCACGATCGTGCTGGGCATCGGGTCGGTACGCAAGGCCGCGAAGGTGGGGGCGGTGGGCGGCCTCGCCCTCGGCTACTTCATGGTCATGTCGACGGTCGCCCTGGCGATCGGGCTGGTCGTCGGCAACCTGCTGGAGCCCGGCAGCGGCCTGCAGCTGACGGAGGCCGTCCGGCACGCCGGCGAGGCACAGGCGAAGGCGGGCGGGGCGGAGAGCACCCAGGAGTTCCTGCTCGGCATCATCCCGACGACGCTGGTGTCCGCCTTCACCGGCGGGGAGGTGCTCCAGACGCTGCTGGTGGCCCTGTTGTGCGGGTTCGCGCTCCAGGCCATGGGCGCGGCGGGCGAGCCGGTGCTGCGCGGCATCGGCCATGTCCAGAAGCTGGTGTTCCGGATCCTGGCGATGATCATGTGGGTGGCGCCGGTCGGTGCGTTCGGCGCGATCGCCGCGGTGGTCGGGGCGACCGGCATCGACGCGCTGAAGTCGCTGGCCGTCATCATGATCGGCTTCTACACGACCTGCCTGCTGTTCGTCTTCGTCGTACTCGGCGGCCTGCTGCGACTGTGCACCGGCATCAGCGTCTTCGGGCTGCTGCGCTACCTCGGCCGGGAGTTCCTGCTGATCCTGTCGACGTCCTCCTCGGAGTCGGCGCTGCCCCGGCTGATCGCGAAGATGGAGCACCTGGGCGTGTCGAAGCCGGTCGTCGGCATCACCGTGCCCACGGGCTACTCGTTCAACCTGGACGGGACCGCGATCTACCTGACGATGGCCTCGCTGTTCGTCGCCGAGGCGATGGGCGAGCCGCTCGCGCTCGGCGAGCAGGTCTCGCTGCTGCTGTTCATGATCGTGGCTTCCAAGGGCGCGGCCGGCGTGACCGGCGCCGGGCTGGCGACGCTGGCGGGCGGACTGCAGTCGCACCGGCCGGAACTGGTCGACGGCGTCGGCCTGATCGTGGGCATCGACCGCTTCATGAGCGAGGCGCGGGCCCTCACCAACTTCGCGGGCAACGCGGTGGCGACCGTGCTGATCGGCACCTGGACGAAGGAGTTCGACCGCGAGCGGGCCCGCGAAGTCCTCGCCGGGCACCTGGCTTTCGACGAGACCACGCTGACCGACGACGGCCACGGCACGGAACTCCCCGCCGTGCCCGCCCCCTCGGCCGGCGACAAGACGGGCGTACCGGCATAACCGGTGCGCCGGCCGGGAGCCGGCCGGGCAGGGCTCGCCCCCACGGTGCCCAGCCCGGCCGGCTCGACCGGCTTCACACCGATCGTTTTCAGCCATCAGCCCGGCAAGTCGGCTGTGCTGAAACTTACTTCCGCCCGAGGGCACGCGTCTGACATCTTGCGTCCACCACTCGTTTCGTACGGCCCGGTAACTGCGATCCGCACCACCGGGTCCTCGGAGGACGCATTGATACCCCACATATCCAGCCGACCCCGACGTACCCTCGTTCTGGCGGCCACCCTCGGCGCGGCGCTCGCCTTCGGAGCTCCTTCGGCCCTCGCCGGCACCCTGCCGGTCGTCCCGGCCGCCCCGTTCGCCGCCGCCAAGGCCCCTGCCGCGGCCCCGGCTTCCCAGAGTGCGACCTGGGCTGCCGGCACCCGCGCCTACCTCGTGATCACCGCCCCCGGTGACAACGCCTCCGTCCGCGCGGCGGTCGCCGCGAACGGCGGCACCGTCTTCTCGAACTACGACGCCATCGGCGTCATCGTCGCCCACTCTGCGTCGGCGAACTTCGCCACCGCGATGCGCGGCGTCAGCGGCGTCCAGCAGGTCGGCGCGACCCGCACCTCGGACGTGCCGGCGGACGCCTACAACCCGGCGCTGCCCGCCAACCCGGCGCAGTCGACGACCCCGACCGGCGAGCCGGTCCGCGCCGACATGAGCCAGATCAAGGCGGACCAGGCCTGGGCCGTCACCACCGGCTCGGCAGCCGTCAAGGTCGGCATCCTCGACACCGGCGTCGACGACCAGCACCAGGACCTGGCGCCGAACTTCAACGCCGCCGACTCGGTCTCCTGCGCCTACGGCAAGCCCGACACCCGCGCCGGCGCCTGGCGGGACGTCGGCGAACACGGCACGCACGTCGCCGGCACGGTCGCCGCCGCCAAGAACGGCAAGGGCGTCGTCGGCGTGGCGCCGGGCGTGAAGATCTCCTCCGTCCGCATCGCGGAGCCGGGTTCCTCGCTGTTCTTCCCCGAGAACACGATCTGCGGCTTCATGTGGTCCGGCGACCACGGCTTCAAGGTCACCAACAACAGCTATTACACGGACCCGTGGCAGTTCAACTGCCCGGACAACGCCGACCAGGCCGCCATCATCGAGGGCGTCCGGCGCGCCCAGGAGTACGCCGAGCGCAAGGGCTCCCTCCAGGTCGCCGCGGCGGGCAACGAGAACTACGACCTCGCCAACAAGACGGTCGACACCGCCAGCCCGAACGACTCCACCCCGGTGACCCGCACCATCACCAACGCCTGCCTCGACATCCCGACCGAGCTGCCGGGCGTCGTGACGGTCGCCGCCAACGGCGAGGGCACCACCAAGGCGTCCTTCTCCAACTTCGGCCGCGGCATCATCGACGTCTCCGCCCCGGGCAGCAACGTCTACTCGACCGTCCCCGGCGGCAAGTACTCCTCCATGAGCGGCACCTCGATGGCCTCGCCGCACGTGGCCGGCGTCGCCGCGCTGATCGCCAGCACGAACCCGGGCATCACCCCGGCGCAGATCCGCGAGAAGCTGGCCCTCCAGGCCAACGACATCGCCTGCCCGTCGGACAGCCGCTGCACCGGCACCACCGCCAACAACGGCTTCTTCGGCGAAGGCCAGGTGGACGCCCTGAAGGCGGTCGGCGCCACCCCGCCGCCCGGCAAGTTCTTCGAGAACGCCGGTGACGTCGCCATCGGCGACAACACCACCGTCGAGAGCCCGATCACCGTCACCGGTGTCACCGGCAACGCCCCCGCCACCCTCAAGGTGGGCGTGAAGATCGTCCACACCTACATCGGCGACCTGAAGGTCGACCTGATCGCCCCGGACGGCAGCGTCTACACGCTGCACAACCGCGCCGGCGGCAGCGCCGACAACATCGACCAGGTGTACACCGTCAACGCCTCCTCCGAGGCGGCCGCCGGCACCTGGAAGCTGCGGGTGAACGACAACTACCGCGGCGACACCGGCCGGATCGACGCCTGGAACCTCACCTTCTGAGCCTTCCGGACGCATCGCCACACCGAGGCGGGCCACCGGGGTGCGGGCAACCGCCCCCCGGTGGCCCGCACGCGTCCGTGACGGCCGCCCCGCCTACCGGGTCCGCAGCACGCAGTCCCCGCACAGGCCGCCCCCCTGCGTCCGGTAGTACAGGCAGCAGCTGCGCCGCACGAAGGCCACCCCGAGGCCCTCCTCGTGGACGAAGGCGCCCGTGCCGCCGAGCGCGCCGCCCTCCGCCAGCAGCCCGGCCGCCAGAGCCGTGGCCGGACCGCCGTCCGGCACCCGGCCGAGCAGTACCCGCAGCGCCCCGACCAGCCCCGACGCCGTGTTCCCGCGCAGGACCTGCGGCGAGACCCCGTACCGCTCCCGCAGTGGCGCGTCCAGGACCTCCAGGTGCGCCAGGACGGCCGCCCCGAGGTCCGCGGCCGGCCGGGCCCCCTCGCCGGGCGCGGGCAGCCACAGCTCCAGCGATCCGCCCTCGGGCATCCGCCACCACAGCCGGTCCGGCCCGAGGTCCGGCACCCGGCCGCCCAGCGCGGCGCACCCCAGGCCGAGGGACCACAGGCGCGAGGCGATCCCGAACTGCGCGGTCGACGCGGCCACGCGGCCGGGTCCGCTGCCGATGCGCCGGCCGACCTCGGCCACGTACGGGCCGAGCCGGTCCCCGTACAGCTCGGCGAGCGGCCGGAACCCCTCCGCGGGCGGCCGCGCCCCGCCGGACACCGTGAAGAACGGCCCCACGGCCGCCAGCCGGCGCAGTACGTCGTCCATCTCCATGCCGCAGATGATCTCAGGGCGCGACCGGCGCCCCCGCGGCGCCCGTCCCCCGGGCCCCCGGCGCACCGGTGGCGTATGCCGCCCGGACCGCGCCCGGACGGCTGCGCTCCGCCCACCGGACCGCCGGGCCCGTCGCGTACGAGGCCGCCGGGAGCAGCCCGCCCGGCGGGAACCAGCCGGGGACGCCCCCGAGCAGGACCGGGGAGGTCACGACCACGGGGCCCGCGGACCGGGCGAGGGGCACCCCGGTCCCGAAGAACCCCTGGTAGTGGCCGGCCCGGTCGGCGGGCGCGAGGGAGAAGCCGATCCGGCGGAGGAGCGGACGAACCGGAAGGAGGCGGCGCAGGCCGCGGTGGCCGCGGCCTGCAGCACGGAGGCGCCGCGCGGCCCCCGCCGGTCGGCGAGCGCCCCCAGCGGGATGCCGGCGACCGAGCCGACCGCCCAGGCGAGGGTCGGGCCGAGCCCGATCAGGGCGGGCGGCAGACCGACCACCCGGGTGAAGAACAGGGCCGAGCACGCGTGGCGGGCGCCGTCCCCGACGGAGTCGGCCGGCTGGGCGGCGGCGAGGCGGCGCGGTACCCCGGCGGGGGCGGTATGCGTCTCGTCACCACCCCGTGCAGCAGCGTGACGGCCCGCCCGAGGGGGCCTGTCGACCTTGGTTTCAGCGGGCCGATCCGGCCTGCGGACCGCCGTTCCGCAGGCCGCCGCGGGCCCCTCGCGCACCGGCCGCCGGGAGCCGCCGGGAGCCCCCGCCGGGGCGCGGCGGGCCCGGCCGGGGAGCGCGGGCCGGCCGACCGGGCGGGCGGCGAGGCAAATCACATCGGACCGCCCTCGATCTTGGCGCATCGCCGCAGGTCAGCGCCTTGCGGACGCGCAGAGCCGACGCGCCGGAAAACATGGCCGCGGCGTTGCCATTTTGGGGGTTCATGAGAGCTCTCCGAGGGGCTACATTGAGGCACTCGCGCTTCACCTGACAGCCCGTTGCCTTTCACCCGCGTTTTGCGCGGGGGGTGACTGCAGGCGCGCAGACTGTGCAACCACCCCACCGCCCAGAAGGACCGAAGGCTCCGTGCCCGTACCCGTACTCCTCGCCGGCCGCACCGTGCGGCTCGAGCCCCTCGCCCCGCACCACGCCGAGGCCTTGGCCATGGCCGGGGCCGAGGATCGTACGACTTACGCCTTCACCCCCGTACCCCATGGGGTGCAGGCGTCACACGAGTACATCGACCGCGCCCTCGCCGATCAGGCGGCCGGCCGATCGCTCCCGTTCGCGGTGGTCAGAGCCTCGGACGGCCTCGTCGTCGGCTCCACCCGGTTCCTCGAGCTGGACTACTGGCAGGGGCCGCTGGTGTGGCCCGCGGTGCCGGGCGTCCCCTTCGGGGATCCGCTGACGGCCATCCCGGACGCCGCGGAGATCGGCAACACCTGGCTCTCCCCCGGCGCCCAGGGGACGGGCATCAACACGGAGGCGAAGCTGCTCATGCTGCGCCACGCCTTCGAGACGTGGGGCGTACGGCGGATCTCGCTGCGCGCGGACGCCCGCAACGTGCGCTCGCGGGCGGCGATGGAACGGCTCGGGTTCACGCCCGAGGGGGTCCGCCGGGCGCATTCGCGGGGCCTGGACGGGGCGGTGCGCAGCACCGCGTTCTACTCGGTCCTCGACGAGGAGTGGCCGACCGTGCGGGCGGTCATCGAGCTGCGGCTCTCGGCGCGGGCTCCGCGGCGGCGCCGGCGCAAGGCGCTCGTCCCGGCGTAACGCTCCTGCAGGAGTCTCCCGCCCCCGGCCGCCCGCGCGGCCGGGGGCGGCCCGTTCGGCAAGGCCCAGCCCCAGGTCAGCCCAAGAGCTGGAAAAAACCGGAACTGGTAGACCCGTACGATCATCCTTCGATCAGAACGTGTTGACCGAGCCCCGACGGGGCAGCACCAGCCGGAGAGCCACCGCACATGTCGTACTCACCCGACGGCCAGTACCCGCAGTACGCGGACCCCGCACCGGAACCGGAGTCCGGCCGCCGGCCGCGGCGCGGCCGGCGGTGGCTCGCCGTCGGTGCCGCCGTCCTGGCCCTCGCCGGAATAGCCTCCGGCGCGATGTACCACTTCGAGATACCCCCCTTCACCGACAAGGGGAAGAGCGTCTCCTTCGGCGCCCCGGCCCAGGGCGGCGGCGGGCAGGAGGGCGGCGCGCAGAAGCCCGGCTCGAAGGCCCTGATGCCGACCGGCCCCGCGGCCGACTTCAAGAACTCGATGACCCTGCCCGACGGCACGCACGTCGCCGTGACCACCCTGGAGGGCAAGAAGTCGGGCTTCAAGGGCAAGGTCTGGGTGTGGGCGCCCAAGGAGTACGACGACCCGAAGTACGCCAAGAGCGGCTTCCCGGTGCTGATCGCCCTCCCGGGCGGCGCCGGCTACCCGAACAACTACTGGATGGGCACCGACCTCGGCCTCCAGACGAGCATCGCGAAGTGGTACGCCGAGGGCAAGAGCAAGCCGTTCCTGCTGGCCATGCCGGTGCTCAACCCCGCCGGTGACGACAAGGGCATCTACTGGGACGGCTCCGACATCCCCGGCCAGCCCAAGATGGGCACGTGGCTCACCGAGGACGTCCCGGACCTGATGAAGGCGAATTTCCGTACGGTCAAGTCCCGTGACGGCTGGGCCTTCATGGGCTCCTCCACCGGCGGCTTCGCGAGCCTGAAGGCCGTCCTGAAGCACCCGGACAGGTTCAAGGCCGCGATCTGCTCCGGCCCGGACGTGGTGCCCGACTCCCCGCTGTGGAAGGGACACGACAAGGAGAAGGCCGCGAACGACCCGGGCGCGCTGGCGAAGGACCTGATCGACAAGAAGGGCCCTGACGTCTACCTGGCCTTCCAGGTGGGCGACAGCGAGAACAACAAGAAGACGCTGCCGGACGTGGAGAAGTGGATCGCCACCTACGGCAAGGGCCCCGTCCACACCAGCATGCGGGTGATCCCGAACGGGAAGCACAACGCGAAGACCTACGTCCCGAGCATGGGCGAAGGCCCGATCCAGTTCATCAGCAAGGTCATGGACGGGCCGGTGGAGTAGGCGCCTGCTCCCCCTCCCCCTCCCGCCGCGGCGCGCCGAACACCATCGGCGGGCCGCCGCCGTCCCAGGCGGGCCAGCCCGGGTCGCCGGTGCGGGCGAAGCGGACCCAGGCGGCGTGCATCCGGTCGGCGAGCTCCTGCGGGGCGTCCGGTCCGGCCAGCCAGGACGCCTCCGGCACGGCGAGGGTGTCGAAGACGAAGCCCAGTTCGAGGGCGTGGCAGGCGCCGAGGCCGGGGATCCCGGACGGCCAGGCGAACTCGTACACGTAGGACGGCGCCGGCCGGGCCGCCCCGGCGAGCAGCCGCAGCGGGTCGCGGAGCCGGTGGTCGGTCAGCAGCTGGCCGGCGTACGCGGCGGGGCTCGCCCCGGGCAGGGCGGTGCGCAGCGTCCGCAGGGCGGCGCGGTCCTTGCCGCTGCGGGCCCGGGCCAGCGCGACCGCGAGCGGCCCCATGCGGTCCAGCAGCCGTACGGCGCCGGTGGGCGCCAGCCACAGCCGGTACTCGTCGCTGGTCCAGCCGAGCAGGAGGGGGACGCGGGAGCGGGCGGCGGCCGGCAGGGGGTCCTCGGGCAGCGTGGCCGGGTCGGCGACGAGGCCGAGGGCGGGGCCGCCGGCGAGGGGGCCGGAGCGGCGGGACGCGGCCTCCTGCGCGGCGAGCAGCCGGGGCAGGGGGACGGCGGCGAAGGCGGCGGCCGTCGCGGGCACCCCGAGCAGGGCGGCCATGCGCCGTACGAGGGCCCGTACGCGCTCGCGCGGAAGGACCTCGGGGGCGCCGCTCTGCAGGGCGGCCTGCGCGAACAGTCCGGCGGCCGGGGGCGCGGCGAGCAGGGCGCCGGTGCTGATGGCGCCGGCGGACTGGCCGAAGACGGTGACGCGGGCCGGGTCGCCGCCGAAGGCCTCGATGTTCTCCGCGACCCAGGCGAGGGCGGCGATCTGGTCGAGGAGGCCGCGGTTGGCCGGGGCGTCGGGGAACAGCCCGTAGCCGAGGGCGCCCAGCCGGTAGTTCGCGGAGACGAGGACGACGCCGTCGCGGGCGAAGGCCGTGCCGTCGTAGACGGGGACGGCGGAGGAGCCGCGGGTCAGGGCGCCGCCGTGGAGCCACACCATCACGGGCAGCTTCGCCGCCGGGTCGGGGGAGGGCGTCCAGACGTTGAGGTTGAGGCAGTCGTCGCCGGGGACGACCGGGTCGGCGAGGAGCGCGGCGAAGGTCGGCGAGTAGGGGGCCTTCGGGGCGGTCGGCCCGTACGCACCGGCGTCGCGGAGGCCCGTCCAGGGCCGCGGGGGCCGGGGAGCGGCGAACCGCAGGGGCCCGACGGGCGGGGCCGCGTAGGGGATGCCGAGGAAGGCGGCGGTGCCGCCGGGCCCAGGGCGGCCTTCGACGGCGCCGCATGCGGTGGCGGCCCGGGGGCGGGTGGTGGCGCCCGCAGTGCTCATGGCGTCCCTCTCGTCGGACCGGCGCGGGCGTCGTCCCGGTCGGCCGTTCGGCGTCCGTCCGGGGCGGCCGTGCGCCCTCCGGGGCACGGTCGCACACGCGCGCGGGGGGTGACAAGGCGTGACCCGGCCGGGGCCGGGCCGGGTTGGACCGGCATGCCATCCATGCCCTTCCCGCGCGGGCCGATCACCGCCCGCTCCGCCCGCTCCCTCGTCCGGGCCTGCGCCCCGGCACCCCTGCTGCTGCTCGCCGCCGGCTCCCCGGCGCTGGCCGCCGCCGGCCAGCCCGACTTCCAGTACGTCGGCCGGGACGACCGGGTCCACGGGCTGACGGCTCCCGAGGGCTGTGTGGAGGCCCGGGGCGGCGGGGCCCGCGGCGTCACCAACAAGACGTCGGGGACCGCGTACCTCTACCCCCGGCCGGGCTGCGCCGGCACGCCGGTCGAGGTCCTGCGGCCCGGGGCCGGAGGCCAGATCACGCCGTACTTCGACTCCGTCCGCTTCGATGTCACCACGACGGCCCAGCGGCCGTGACCACGCGGCCCCGGCCGCGTTGTACGCCATGTCGAATTGCCGCAGTCCCCTGCGGCGCCCACACCTCACGAGGAGATCTTGATGTCGCGTATCGCGAAGGCAGTCGCCGTCACCGCTGCCGCCGGTAGCGCCCTGGCCGCCGGTGCCGGTCTGGCCGTCGCCGATGCCGGAGCGCACGGTGCGGCGGTCGGCTCCCCCGGTGTCCTGTCCGGCAACCTCGTCCAGGTTCCGGTTCACGTCCCGGTCAACGTGTGCGGGAACACGGTGAACGTCATCGCCCTGCTGAACCCGGCGTTCGGCAACACCTGCATCAACCAGTCCGGTGGCGAGCAGCACACCGAGGGCTACGGCCACTGACCGGCCGTCCGGCCGGGTGATCCGGCCGCTGGAGGCCCCCGCCGTCCGGCGGGGGCCTCCTCGCGTCGGGGCCGTCACTCGTAGCGGTACAGGCTCGTGTGGCCCAGCATCTCGCGCGGTGTGACGTTCCACGGGGGCATGGGCTCGTCCAGGGAGATCACCCGGCCCCGCTGGAGGTCGCCCGGCTGCAGCGGGGCGGCGGGCAGGTAGCCGGAGCGCGGGTGCTGCCGCTGCCAGCGGTCCCAGAGCAGGTCGACGAAGGCGTGGTGCAGCCAGAACGCGGGGTCGTTGGGTGCGGTGCCGCCCGTCATGTGGCCGCCGATCCACTGGTGCACCTTGTTGTGGTTGCGCCAGCGCTCGGACTTGGGGGCGGCCCAGCCCTCCAGCTTGTTGCGGAATCCGCCGTCGCGGGCCGTGGAGTTCCAGGGAGCGGTGTCGTACACCGGGTCGTCCAGGGCCCACTGGAGTTCCGCCCGGGTGGGCAGGGTGATCGGGTTCTGCGGCCGGCCCAGGTTGCGGGTGAGGAAGCGGGCCTCGGTGAAGCCGACCTTGATCTCCCAGTTGCCCGACCGGTGGGCGTACGGGCCGGTCATGACCTGGCGGTCGCCCTCGCGGCCGGTGCCGCCGAGGAAGTCCTCCGCCCACAGGGAGGAGGCAGGGCTGTTGTCCGTGGTCCAGTCCCAGTAAGGGATGCTCACGCCCGGGTCGACGCCCCGCAGGAGCCCCTCGAACTCCAGCAGGTAGCGCCGGTGCCAGGGGAAGAAGGACGGGGACATGTGGCCGACGCGGAGCTTGCTGCCTCGGTCGGGCACGAAGTACTTGTCGTGCATGCGCACCAGCTCGTCGTACGCGCCGGTCCGCTTGAGCTCCAGCACGGCGGCGGTGAACCGCCGCTTCTGGCTGCTGGTCAGGTTCCGCTGGTTCTGCCGGGTGTACAACGCGGGCTCCTCGCCTTCCGTGCGTCAGCCGTGGTGCGGGGCGGCGAGGGCGAGCTGCGTCGTGCCGAGCTCGTCGACGGCGGCGCGGGCGAGCTCCAGGGGGGTCCCGTACGACTGGAAGTGGTTGATCCCGCTCAGGTAGCTGCCGTCGGCGCGGCGCATCACGTGCAGGGGGCGGCCGTCGATGCGGACCCCGGCCGCGGTGACCTGGATGTGCCGGCCGCGGTAGGTCTCCTCCGCGAGCGGCGCGGGGCTGACGGTCTGCCGGGGCCGGCGGGCGCGCAGGACAGGCGCCAGGGCCGCGGCGGTCCCGGCGAGGACCGCCGCGGTGAAGGCCGCGCGCAGGACCGCGCGACGGGTCGGTGGTGCGCCGGCGGATGCGGCGTGCATGCGTTCTCTCCCTCGCTCGGTGGTGGGGCTACGGGGTCTAACGCGGCGCGGCGGGGGAGGTCACCTGGACCGGGGGGACGGGTGCTTGTAGTAGAGGGTCGTGGGGTGCAGGCGGCCGTCGGGGTCGGCGGCGTAGTCGGGTATGGTCCCGGCCTCGGTCCAGCCGGCGGCCCGGTAGAGGCGCTCGGCGCCGCTGCCGGTCTCGGTGTCGAGGAAGAGCAGCTTGACTCCGGCCCGGGCGGCGGCGTCCTCGGCTTCGGCGAGCAGGGCCCGGGCGGTGCCGCGGCCCCGGGCGGCGGGGTGGACCATCAGCTTGCGCAGTTCGGCGCGGTGGCGGCCGTTGGGTTTGGTCTCCCGGGCCCAGGAGACGGTGCCGTCGACCGGCGCGCCCTCGGCGGGGCGGGACACCCACAGGGCGAGGGTGCCGTCGCGGAGGGAGGGCAGGAGGGCCTCCCACCAGGCGGCTGCGGCGGCGTGGTCGAGGCCGGAGAGGAAGCCGAGGGAGGAGCCTTCGCGGACCACCGCGACGAGCAGGTCGGCCAGTTGGCCGCGGTGGTCCGCCAGCTCAGCGGCGGTGACGGGTGAGACGAGTGCGGTCATGGCCCGAGGATAGGAACCGGGCAGCGCGGGCCGGGGGCGGTCCGGGGCCCGCCGGCGCCGCCGTGGTCGGCCTCCTG
>NZ_RPSE01000649.1:0-2016 GCF_003949955.1 Streptomyces sp. WAC05292 | reverse complement strand
GGTGACGCAGGCCACGTCTCCCCGCTCTCACATCAGCAGCAGCATCGCCACCGGCATGTTGGCGATGCTGCTGCTGATGTGAGAGCGGGGAGACGTGGCCTGCGTCACCAATCGCCGGAGTGCGTATCCGGTGGCGGTCAGGCCCTCATAGGCTGGCGCCATGATGGTCCCCGCCGTTCTCCTCCTGCTCGGCGCCCTGACCGCGGTGCTCGCTCCGCGCCTGCTGGCCCGGGCCCAGTGGACCGAGCGCGAACCGGTCGTCGCGCTGTGGGCGTGGCAGTGCGTGGTGGGGGCGGTGCTCCTGTGCTTCGCGCTGTCGATGGTGCTCAGCGCGGCGGCCGCATGGCTGGCGGTGCGCGGCCGGCTCTTCGCGGCGGCCCCGCACGGGGTGGTCGACGCGTACGGCCTCGGCCCGACGGGCGGCCCGTGGGCCGCCGGCACCGCGCTGCTGCTGGCGGGCGGCGGCCTGTGGACGGGGGTGCTGCTGGCCCGGGAGGTGCTCCGGGCTCGGGCCGGGCGGCGGGCGCGGGGCGCCGAGCTGCTGGTGCGGGCGCCGCTGCTGCCGGGTGAGGCGCCGGTGCCGGGTGCCCGGCTCGTCGTCCTGGAGGGGCCGCGGCCCGATGCGTGGTGGCTGCCCGGCCCGGCGCCGCGGCTGGTGGTGACGACGGCCGCGCTCGGCAGGCTGAAGGGCAGCCAGCTGGACGCCGTCCTGGCACACGAGCAGGGCCATGCGGCGGCCCGCCACGACTGGCTGCTGCACTGCTCGCGGGCGCTGGCCGGCGGGTTCCCGCAGGTCCCGGTCTTCGCGGCGTTCGAGGCGGAGATGCACCGGCTGGTCGAGCTGGCCGCGGACGACGTGGCGTCGCGCCGGTTCGGGCGGCTGACCATCGCGCTGGCTTTGGTGGGGCTGAACGAGGACCGGGGCGTCTTCGGCCCCGCGCCCGCCCCGCAGCCGCACGTGCCCGAGCGGGTGCGGCGGCTGCTGTCGGCGACGCCGCGGCTGTCGCCCGTGCGCCGGCTGCGGCTGACGGCGCTGGCGACGCTCGTTCCGGCGGTTCCGCTGCTGGTGGCGTTCGTACCGGGGCTGCGCGCGCTCGCGTAGAAGCCCGCGGGGCGGACCCGGCAGCCCGCCTGCGGTGGCCGGTGCCGTGGCGCGTTCGGCGGCGCGGGCCGGATGGTGCGAGGATCTCCGCATGCGATGCGGGTGGGTTCGGTGGACTGGCATCGGCTGTGCGGTGCTGTGGACGGTGCTGACGGTCCTGGTGGCGGCGGGATGGCGGCCGCTGCTGTCGGGTGACGGTGCGGTGGCGGTGCGGCTGCACGCGTACGCCGTCCGGAACCCTGAGGCCACCGCCGTGGTGCGGGTCCTCTCCGACGTGGTGTGGGATCCGTGGATGATGCGGGCCCTGGCCGTGGCGGCCTGCGTGTGGCTCTGGCGCCGCGGGCGAGGGGAGCTCGCCCTGCGGGTGGCGGCGGCGACGGTGGCGGCGGCCCTGGTGAACCAGGGCATGAAGTCCCTGGTGGGGCGCGAGCGGCCGCAGTGGGCGGACCCGGTGGATTCCGCTTCCTACGCCGCCTATCCGTCGGGCCATGCGGCGACGGCCGCGGCAGTGTGCCTGGTGCTGCTCTGGCTTCTGCTGCGGCGGGTGCCGCGAGCTCCGGCGTGGTCCGTGGCCGCTGCGGCGGTCCTCGCAGCCGTGTCCGTGCTCGGCGTCGGCTTCACCCGTGTCTTCCTCGGGGTGCACTGGGCGTCGGACGTGCTGGCCGGCTGGGTGCTGGGAGCGGGGCTGGCGGCCCTGGCGATCACGGTGCCCCTGCGGGTGCGCCGGACGGGGCCGGCGGAGGCCGGACGGCGGGAGCCCTCGGGCAGGGCTTGACCTCAAGTGCGGTTGGGGTCGGAGGCTTCCTCACATGCCGCCGCCGCAGCAGGTCGGGCGCGGTACTTCACCCCTTGGAGGAGTCCCATGTCGAGCAGCACCGTTTCCGGTTCCGCCCCCGTCGCCCCCGCCGCGGCCC
>NZ_RPSE01000648.1:0-2021 GCF_003949955.1 Streptomyces sp. WAC05292 | reverse complement strand
GCCCCCGCTCGCCCGCCCCGCCCGCCGGCCGCGCGGCACCGCCGCCCGGGCGGCCGGGCCGGGCGTGCTCCTCGCCCTGACCGCCACGGTCGTCTGGTCCGGCAGCTTCGTCGCCACCCGCGGCATGGCCGACACCGTCCCGCCCGTCCAGGCGGTCTTCTGGCGGTGGATCATCGCCGCCGCGGCCGTCGCCCCGTTCGCCGCCCGGCAGGCCTGGCGGCAGCGGCACCTGATCCGCCGGCACCTGGCGTACACCGCGCTCGCCTCCTTCTTCGGCGTCGCCCTCTACAACACCCTCGTCCACCAGGCCGGACTGACCACCTCCGCCGCCAACATGGGCATGATCATGGCGGCCTCGCCGGTCGCCATGGCCCTCTACGCCCGCGCCGGCGGAGAACGCATCGGCCCGCGCCGCAGGCTCGGGCTGCTGACCGCCCTGGCCGGAGTCCTGCTCCTCGTCGGCGACGGCTCCCTCAGCCCGCGCTTCGGCGCCGGAGACCTGTGGATGCTCGGCGCCGCGCTGTCCTTCGCCACCTACAGCGCCCTGCTGCGCCGCAAGCCCGTCGAACTCGGCGGCCCGGCCTTCCTCCTGGCCACCTTCGTCCTGGGCGCGCTGATGCTGGCCCCCGCCTACGCCGTCTCCCTGCACCTCCAGGGCGGCTTCGCCGCCACCCCGACAACCGCGGGCATGCTCCTCTACGTCGGCGTCATGTCCTCCGCGGTCGCCTTCTTCGCCTGGAACAAGGCCGTCGCGCTCATCGGCGCGGCCCGCGCCGGCGTCGTCTACCACCTCCAGCCCGTGTGCGTCGCGGGGCTCGGCCTGCTGCTCCTCGGCGAGCGCACCGGCCCAGCCGAGCTGCTGTGCATGGCGCTGATCCTCGGCGGCGTGGCGCTGGGGGCCCGGCGGTAGGTTCGGGCCCATGACCGAGTGGGACATCAAGAAGCTGCGGATCCTGCGGGCCCTGGCCGAACAGGGCACGGTGACCGCGGCGGCCGAGGCGCTGCACCTGACGCCCTCGGCCGTCTCGCAGCAGCTGACCAACCTCGCCCGGCAGTTGGGCGTCCCCCTGCTGGAGGCGCGGGGCCGCCGGGTCCGGCTCACCGACGCCGCCCGGCTCGTGCTGCGGCACGCCGACGCCGTCTTCGCCCAGCTCGAACGGGCCGACGCCGACCTCGCCGGATACCTCGCCGGCGAGACCGGGGAGGTCCGCATCGGCGCCTTCTCCACCGCCGTCCCCGCCCTGGTCGTCCCGGCCGTCGCGATCCTGCGCGAGACCCGCCCCGGGCTGGAGGTGCGGGTCCGAGAGACCGAGGCCGCCGAGTCGTACGGGCTGCTCTCCGCCGGGGCGGTCGACCTGGCCCTCTCGCTCGCGGCCCACGCCCCGACCGCGCGCGACGCCCGCTTCAGCCGCATGGTGCTGCTGGAGGACCCTCTCGACGTGGCCCTCCCGCGGGACCACCCGCTCGCGGACGCGCCGGACCTCAGGCTGGCCGACCTCTCCGCCGAGCCGTGGATCTACGGGGGCAGCGGGCCTTGGCAGGAGATCGCCCGGACGGCCTGCGAGGCGGCGGGCTTCGTCCCCGAGCAGGCGCACACCGCAGCCGGCTGGACCGCGATCCTCGCCATGGTCGAGGCCGGGATGGGCGTCGCCCTCGTCCCGCGCATGGTGTCGGGGCGGGCCTCCGGCGTCGCCGTCCGCGTCCTGGCCCGCGACCGGCCCACCCGGCACGTCATCGCCGCGACCCGCCGCGGCGCGGAGTCCTCGCCCGCCGTCGCCCGGGCCCTGGACGCGCTGCGCGAGGCGGCCGCGCGCCGGGCGTCTGCCGCGCCCGCCTGAGGCGGACCGCCGACCCGGCCCGGACGCGCCGGTGCCCCGGCCCCGCCGTGGGCGGGGATGCTGTTGGCTAATTCAGGGCACTGCGTGACGGCGGTTCCCAAGACCCGGTTGTGGTTTTGGGAACCGCCGTTGTCGTATGGGGAGAGTGTCAATGTCGATGCAGCCGAAGGAGCCGGGTGAGGT
>NZ_RPSE01000647.1:0-2023 GCF_003949955.1 Streptomyces sp. WAC05292 | reverse complement strand
GGCCGCGGCGCCGACGTCGTCTACGACCCGGTCGGCGGGGACGCCTACACCGCCTCCACGAAGTGCATCGCCTTCGAGGGCCGGATCGTCGTCGTCGGCTTCGCCGGCGGCACCGTCCCCGCCCCCGCCCTGAACCACGTCCTCGTCAAGAACTACTCCGTCCTGGGCCTGCACTGGGGCCTCTACGCCCGCCAGGACCCGGCGGCCGTCCGCGCCTGCCACGCCGAACTCACCCGCCTCGCCGCCGCCGGAGCCGTCAAACCCCTGGTCAGCGAGCGCCTCCCGCTCGCGGCCGCCGCCGACGCGGTCCAGCGCGTCGCCGACGGCACGACCACCGGCCGGCTCGTCGTCGTCCCCGCCCGGGACGGAGCCCCCCGGCCGTGACCACACCCGACACCCTGAGCGCCCGGGTCCGCGAGCTGCTCGCCGCACACCCGCCCGCCACCACCGCCCGCACCGCCTTCCTGCGGGCCCGCTTCGATGCCGGACTCGCCTGGGTCCACTACCCCGAGGGCCTCGGCGGGCTGGGCGCGCCCCGATCCCTCCAGGCCGCCGTCGACGCCGAACTCGCCGCCGCCGGAGCCCCGGACAACGACCCGCGCCGCATCGGGATCGGCCTCGGCATGGCCGCGCCGACCATCCTCGCGCACGGCACCGGGGAGCAGAAACAGCGCTTCCTGCGCCCCCTGTGGACCGGCGAGGAGGTCTGGTGCCAGCTCTTCAGCGAACCGGGCGCCGGCTCCGACCTCGCCGCCCTCGGCACCCGCGCCGTCCTCGACGAGGCGGCCGGCGAATGGGTCGTCGACGGGCAGAAGGTGTGGACGTCCAGCGCCCACACCGCCCGCTGGGGCATCCTCCTCGCCCGCACCGACCCCGGCCTGCCCAAGCACCGGGGCATCAGCTTCTTCGTGTGCGACATGCACGCCCCCGGCGTCGAGGTCCGCCCGCTGCGCCAGATCACCGGCGAAGCCGAGTTCAACGAGGTGTTCCTCACCGGCGTCCGCATCCCCGACGCGCACCGGATCGGCGCCGTCGGCCGGGGCTGGGACGTCGCACGGACCACGCTGATGAACGAGCGCGTCTCCATCGGCGGCATGCGCATCCCCCGCGAGGGCGGCATGATCGGCCGCCTCGCCGAGGCCTGGCGCGAGCGGCCCGCCCTGCGCACCCACGCCCACCACCAGCGCCTCCTCGGCCTGTGGGTGGAGGCGGAGGTCGCCCGGCTGGCCGCCGAGCGGCTGCGGCAGCAGCTCGCCGCCGGACAGCCCGGCCCCGAGGGCTCCGGGATGAAGCTGACCTTCGCCCGCCTCAACCAGGAGATCAGCGGCCTGGAGGTCGAGTTCCTCGGCGAGGACGGCCTGTACTACGGGGACTGGGAGATGACCCGCCCCGACACCGTCGACTTCACCGGCCGCGACGCCGGCTACCGCTACCTGCGCGCCAAGGGCAACAGCATCGAAGGCGGCACCAGCGAGATCCTGCTGAACATCGTCGCCGAACGCGTCCTCGGCCTGCCCGCCGAGCCGCGCGACGACAAGGACGTCCCCTGGAAGGACCTGGCCCGATGACCACTCCCGGCGCCGCCCCCGACCTGCGGTACTCCGACACCGAGGAGGAGCTGCGCTCCGCCGTGCGCTCCCTCCTCGCCGCCCGCTGCACCCCCGCCGACGTCCTCGCCCGCGCCGAGGGCGGCCGCCCCCACGATCCCGCCCTGTGGCACACCCTCGCCGCGGGCATCGGCACGGCCGGCCTGCTCGTCCCCGAGGAGCTCGGGGGCCAGGGCGCCGGACCGCGCGAGGCCGCCGTCGTGCTGGAGGAGCTCGGAAGGGCCGCCGCCCCCGCCCCCTACCTGGCGCACGCCGTGCTCTGCGCCGTGGCCCTCCTCGGATGCGACCCGGCCGCGGCGCCGACGTCGTCTACGACCCGGTCGGCGGGGACGCCTACACCGCCTCCACGAAGTGCATCGCCTTCGAGGGCCGGATCGTCGTCGTCGGCTTCGCCGGCGGCACCGTCCCCGCCCCCG
>NZ_RPSE01000646.1:0-2070 GCF_003949955.1 Streptomyces sp. WAC05292 | reverse complement strand
GGGCACAGGTGCCGCCCGCCGCCGGCACCCCGGCCCCCGTGCCGCGGACCACGATCGACGGGGTCGCCCCGGCCTCCGTGCGAACGGACCCCTCCGGCACCGCGCCCACCACCCCGGCCCGCGCATCCGCAGCCCGTCCGGCGGGCGGCGGCACGGCGCCCGCGCCGGCCGTACCGCTCGGGCAGCCCACGGGCGAGCCGAAGGCTCCGGGCGCCCCGCGCACGGCCGCCTCTGCCGCCTCTGCCGCCTCTGCCGCCTCTGGCAGGCCGTCCGCCGACCCCGGCCTCGGAGCGCCGACCGCACCGGGTGCCGGCCGCCCGGCGCCCGTGCCGGGCGCAGCCTTGCAGCGGGCCACGACCGCACCGGCCCGGCCCGCGGTCGACCAGGCGACGCCTGCACCGCTCCTGCGGTCCACGGGCGAGCCGGCGGCACCGGGCGCCCCGCGCACGGCACCGTCCGGCCCCGCGCACGGCACCGTGGCTCCCGGTCCGCCCGCGGCCGGCCGGCCGGCGTCCGCGCCGGACGCTGCGCCGCAACGGCCCGCTGCCGGCAGGGCGCCGGCCGCACCGCCCACGGATTCCGCTGCGCCGCCCCCCGCGAGCCTGCGTCCGGCGATCCCGCCGGTGCAGCGGTCCGCGGCCGCACAGGAAGGACCGGCTCCCGCGTCACCGGCCGCCGCCGGGGACGGCCACGGCTCTGCGGCTCCCGCCGGGCCGGCGGTCCCGTCGGTGCAGCGGACCGTCCCGCCCGGATCCGCCGGGCCCGGGCACCCGTCTGCCGGATCCGTGCCGGCCGCCGCCGGTGGTGGGACAGCCGGCCCGGCTGACGCCTCCCGAGGCGGGTCCGTGCAGCGCGCCGCCGCAGCCGCGCGCCCCGACCCGGCGGACGGCGAGCTCCGGTCGCGGTCGGGCTCGGGCCCCGCGGGCGGCAGCCGGCACGGCGGGGCGCCGGCTTTCGGCCTGCCTCCGACGCAGCGGCGCGCGGCCGACTCCGCGGCAGCCGCGACGGCCCGGGGCGGCGGATCAGGAACCGCATTCCGGCCGATCGCCCCGCGCCACAGCCCGGTGGCACCGTCTGCCGTGGCGCCGCATGCCGCCGGGGAAGCGGTGTCCGGGGCCGCCATCGGTGCGCCGACACCGGCGAACCCCGCGACGGGTGCGCCCGTACAGCGACGCGTGAGCGACGCGTCGGCGGCCGCGGCGCCTCCCGGAGGTGCTCCCGTACGCCGCGATGGCGGACCTGCGGCCGAGTCGCGGCCGAGCACCCCGCCGACCGGTGCTCCGGCACCGGCGGGCGGTGCACCCGGTCGGCGGCGCGCGGGCAGCCTGCCCGTCGTGCGGGCCGCGGCGCCGGCGGACCGTGGGGCTTCCCTGCCCGTCGCGCGGAGTGAGGCGGCGGGGCGCGGGGGGCTGCTGTCCGCGCCGCGTCCTGCGATGCCGGCGCGGACGGTGCGGCCCGTCGGGTCCGAACGTGCCGCGGCGGGCTCCGCCTCCCCGAGCCGCGTCTCGGACGCGGCCGTTCCTCCCGCTCGGGAAGACACAGTCTCCCCCGTACCCGCCATTTCCCCCGTGGCGGGTACGGGGGGCCGCCGTCCGGTCGTCAGGCGTGTGCAGCGCGCCGCGGCGGACGGTGTGCGGCGGCCGCTGATCGGCGCACCGATCAGCCCTTCCGCCACGCCTCCCGCAGCCCCGCCGGCGACGCGTCCGGCGGCACCGGCACCGGCACCGGCACCAGCCTCGGCGTCGACGGCCGTACCGGCCACCGCGGCCGGTTCCGGTCGCCCGCCCGCCGGCGCACCGCCCGCGCCGTTGCCCACCGCGCCGTTGCCCTCCGTGCGGGTGGCCGGGCCGCGGGCGGCCGTCGCCGCCGCACCGCTGCCGCTGGCGTCCGGCCGGCCGCTCGTTCCGGCCGGGCCGGGCATCGAGGGGCCGGCCGTGGCGCCCGGCGGAGCCGGGCCCGTGGTGCTGCGGCGGCCCGCTGCTGCGCCGGACAGGGCGCCCGCGGTGCCGGTGGCGTCCCTCGGTCCGCGCGGTGCGCGCGACGGCTCCGCGCCCGCGCCCGGTTCCGCCG
>NZ_RPSE01000645.1:0-2073 GCF_003949955.1 Streptomyces sp. WAC05292 | reverse complement strand
GGCCTCGCCGCCCATGCCGCTCCCGGCGAGCGCCTTGAGGTCCATGCCCGCGCAGAAGTCGCCGCCCGCGCCCGTCAGGACGACGGAGCGGATGGCGTCGTCGGCATCCGCTTCCAGCCAGCCGTCGTGGAGGCCGACCAGCAGGGGCAGCGAGAGCGCGTTCTTCGCCTCGGGCCTGTTCATGGTGAGCACCAGCGTGGCTCCGTGGCGCTGCACGGTCAGGTGTTCCGTCCCACCCATTGCCGTCCTCCCGTCTCCGGTGACCTGGAACAGGTTGCAGGAGGGCCCGGGGCAGTTCAATAGTTTTCTGACACCCAGTCAGTTTTCTTGGGCGGCTCCCTTCCCAGTTCGGGCGGGCGGCGCTGTAATGGCCGCCCGACGGCTCCGCGGGCCGCTCGCGCGCGGGCCGGCCCCGGGGTGAGGGAGGAACGGTGGAGTACAACCTTGCCGACCTGTTCGAATCGGTCGTCGACGCGGTCCCGGAGCGCGAGGCCCTGCTGTACGTGGACCACCCGGGGACCGGCGCCGAGCGCCGCCTCACGTACGCGCAGTTGGACGCGGCGGCGAACCGCGTCGCCCACCACCTGCTGGACAGCGGCCTGCGGCCCGGCGAACACGTGGGCCTGCACCTGTACAACGGGGTCGAGTACCTCCAGACCGTGCTCGCCTGCCTCAAGGCGCGCCTGGTGCCGGTGAACGTCAACTACCGTTACGTGGAGGAGGAGCTGGTCCACCTCTACGGCGACGCCGACCTGGCCGCGCTCGTCTTCGACGGCGAGTTCACCGGGCGGGTCGCGGCGGCACTGCCGCACACGCCCCGGCTGCGGCACCTGCTGCGGGTCGGGGCCGCCCCCGAGGGGGCGCCCGAGCCGGCACTCGCGCCGGTGGCGTACGGGGACGCCGAGGCGGCCGGCTCGCCGGGGCGCGGGTTCGCGCCGCGCTCCCCCGACGACCTGTTCATCATCTACACGGGCGGCACGACAGGGCTGCCCAAGGGCGTGATGTGGCGGGCGGAGGACCTGTTCTTCGCGGGCCTGTTCGGCGGCGAGCCGTCGGGCGAGCCGGTGGAGCGGCCAGAGGAACTGGCCGAGCGGGCGGCGGCGCGGGGGGCCGGTCTCACCTTCTTCCCGACGCCGCCGCTGATGCACGGCACGTCCACGCTGACCTCGTTCATCGCGTTCAACTACGGTCAGCGGGTGGTCCTGCACCGCAAGTACGTGCCCGCGGAGGTGCTGCGGACGATCGAGAAGGAGCGGGTGTCGAGCGTGTCGCTCGTGGGAGACGCGATGCTGCGGCCGCTCGTGGACGCGCTGGAGGGTCCGCTGCGGGGCACGGACCTGTCCGGCCTGTTCAGCGTGTCCTCGTCCGGGGCGATCATGTCGGACTCGGTGGCCGCGGCCTTCCGGCGGCTCGCCCCGCACGTGCTGCTGCTGAACAACTTCGGCTCGTCCGAGTCCGGTTCCAACGGGCGCGCCGCCGACGACGCCGGACCCGAGCGCGGCTTCCGGCTGCTGGTCAACGGGCGCACGCAGGTGGTGGACCCGGTGACCCGCGAGCCGGTGCCGGCCGGGGTGCCGGGGCGGCTCGCCCAGCGCGGGCACGTTCCGCTCGGCTACTACAACGACCCGGTGAAGACCGCGGAGACGTTCTTCCTGAAGGGCGGCGAGCGGTGGGTGCTGCTGGGCGACATGGCGACGGTGGACGCGGACGGCGTGGTCACGGTGCTGGGGCGGGGCTCGCAGTGCATCAACACGGGCGGCGAGAAGGTGTACCCGGAGGAGGTCGAGCAGGCGCTGAAGGCGCACCCTGCGGTGTACGACGCCCTGGTCGCCGGGGTGCCCGACCTCCGGTGGGGCAGCCGGGTCGCGGCGGTGGTGCAGCTGCGCGAGGGCGCGCCGGAGCCGACGCTGGAGGAGATCCAGGCGCACTGCCGGACCAGGCTGGCGGGGTACAAGATCCCGCGACGCCTGGTCGTCGCGCCGCAGGTGCAGCGGTCGCCGAGCGGCAAGGCGGACTACCGGTGGGCGAAGGCCGTGGCCGCGGGGGCGGGCGGAGGCGAGGCGGACGCGGCGG
>NZ_RPSE01000644.1:0-2077 GCF_003949955.1 Streptomyces sp. WAC05292 | reverse complement strand
CACCCCGGACCGCGTCCTCCCGCTGACCACCCCCGCCGTCACCACGCCCCGCAACACCGAGCGCCTCCTCGCCGAGGTGTACGCGACCGGCTCCGGCGGCGGCTGCGAGGAGTACTGGTACCTGACGGTCCCCGACGCCGCCCCCTACTCCTGCAAGGCCGCGGACGGCCCCCACCGCGAGGTCCGCATCTCCGTCGACGGCCGCCTCGCCGGCATCGCCGCCCCCTTCCCGCACGTGTGGACCGGCGGCTGGTCCAACCCCTTCCTCTGGTACGTGACACCCGCCCCGCGCGCCTTCGACGTCAAGCCCGTCGTCTACGACCTCACCCCCTTCGCAGCCCTGCTCAACGACGGCCGCGAGCACCGCATCGAGGTGTCCGTGGCGGGCCTCCCCGCCGGCCGGCCCGGCTGGAGCACCCCGACCAACCTGCTGATCTGGCAGGACGAGGGCCGGGCCGTCGTCACCGGAGCCCTCACCCGGCACGAGGAGGAGCAGCCCTCCGGAACCGCCCACTGGACCCCCGCGGCCGCCGGCGAACCGCACCGCCTCGACACCGCGGGCAGCCACCGCCTCACCACCGCCGGCCGCCTGGACACCTCCCGCGGCCGCGTCACCACCACCGTCACCCGCGCCGTCGGCCTCACCTCCGTGCACCGCTGGACCGACGGAGAGGACCGGGCCGCCCTGTCCGCGGTCTGGACCGATGAGGAGAGCACCACCCGCGGAGCCGCCACCACCCGCACCACCCGCACCTACACCATGGACGGCGAGACCACCCTCGCCGCCGGCGACCGGCTGCGCACCGCCATCACCGTCTCCGACCGCGCCGACACCGCCGTCCTGCGCGGCGGCCGGACCGTCGACCGCAGCCTGCTCGACCACCGGTACACCGGTGACGCCTCCTACACCGCCAACGTGCCGCGCGAGGAGCGCCACGCCGTCGGCACCACCACCGAGCGCTACCGCCTGTACGGGGCGCAGGCGCCCGGCGGGTGCTACGACCGGACGGTGTCCACCGCGCAGGGCACGGTGACGGAGGACCGGCGGCGCTGCTGACGGAGGCTGCCCCTACGATGAGCCGCCATGGACATGAGTGAGGCCGGCAGACAGCTGGTCGACGGCCGATTCGAACTGTTGGCGCCGCTGGGCGCCGGTGGCATGGGCACGGTGTGGCGCGCCCGCGACATCGCACTGCACCGCAACGTCGCCCTCAAGGAGGTCCGCCCGCCGGACCCGGCGACGGCCGCGGCCCAGCCCGGCCTCACCGTCCAACTGCGCGAGCGCGCGGTGCGCGAGGCCCGGGCCCTGGCCCGCCTCGCGCACCCCAACGTGGTGACGATCCACCACATCGTCGAGCCCGCCGGCGGCGAGGACGGGCACCCGTGGATCGTGATGGAGCTCGTCAACGGCGGCTCCCTGCACGACCGGCTGGAGTCCGGCCCCCTCCCCGTCGCGGATGCCGTCCGGATCGGCCTCGACGTCCTGTCGGCGCTGCGTGCCGCCCATGCCGAGGGCGTCCTCCACCGGGACGTGAAACCGGCCAACGTGCTGCTGCGGGCCGACGGCTCGGCGGTGCTCACCGACTTCGGGATCGCCGCCCTGCACGGCTCCACCGCGCTGACCTCCACCGGCGTGCTCATCGGCTCCCCCGAGTACATCGCCCCGGAGCGGGCCCGCGGCGAGGAGGGGCTGCCCGCCTCCGACCTGTGGTCGCTCGGCATGCTGCTGTACACGGCCTCGGAGGGCACGCACCCGCTGCGCCGCCCCACCAGCCTCGCCACCGTCGTCGCCGTGCTGGAGGACCCCATTCCGGCCCCGGTGCGCTCCGGCCCGCTCGGCCCCGTCCTCGAGCGGCTGCTCGTACGGGACCTGGCCGCGCGGCCCGACGCCGCCGAGCTCGAACGGCTCCTGCGGGAGGCCCAGGCCGCCCTCGCCGGGGCTGCGCCGGGCGCCGTCCCGCACGCCACGCCCGGGCAGTACGGGCCGCCGAGCACCCAGCTCGCCGCCCCGCACCCCGCCGCGCCGCCGCAGGGCCTGCCGCAGCAGCCCGCCAAGGTGCCCGCGGGCCCCTACGCC
>NZ_RPSE01000643.1:0-2086 GCF_003949955.1 Streptomyces sp. WAC05292 | reverse complement strand
GTGATGGAGTTGCCGGCGTCCGAGGAGCCGAAGAAGAAGGCCTTCCAGCTCTCGCTGCCTACCTGGGCGCCTCCGGCTATGCCAACTCCTTCTACTCGGCGGCCGCCCAGGCAGGCAGCGAGAGCTGGAAGGCCTTCTTCTTCGGCTCCTCGGACGCCGGCAACTCCATCACCGTGGACAAGCCGCCGGCCGCACTGTGGCCGATGGCCCTGTCCGTGCGGCTGTTCGGGCTGGGCGGCTGGCAGATCCTCGTGCCGCAGGCCCTGATGGGCATCGCCACGACCGCCGTGCTGTACGCGGCGGTCCGCCGCCACTTCGGCCCTGCGGCCGCCCTGCTCAGCGGCACCGCATTCGCTCTCACCCCGGTCGCCGCGCTGATGTTCCGCTTCAACAACCCCGACGCGCTGCTCACCCTGCTGCTGACCGCCACCGTCTACTGCGTGCTGCGCGCCCTCGACGGCGCCCGCACCGGCTGGCTGGTCGCCGCCGGGGCGGTGGTCGGCCTCGCCTTCCTGACCAAGACCCTCCAGGCGTTCGTGATCCTGCCGCCCCTGGCCCTGCTGTACGCGGCCTGCGCCCCGGCCCGGCTGCGCCGCAGGCTGGCGCAGCTGCTGGCGGCGGGGGCGGCCACAGTGGTGGCCGGCGGCTGGTGGGTGGCGGTCGTCGAGCTGTGGCCCGCCTCCTCGCGCCCGTACATCGGCGGCTCCCAGACCAACTCCTTCCTGGAACTGACCCTCGGCTACAACGGCCTCGGCCGGATCAACGGCAACGAGACCGGGAGCGTCGGCGGCGGTCGCCCCGGCGGCGGTGGCGGCTGGGGGGAGACCGGCATCGACCGGCTCTTCTCGGCCAATGTCGGCGGGCAGGCCTCCTGGCTGCTGCCGGCAGCCCTGGCCATGCTCGCCGCCGGGTTGGTGATCACCTGGAGGGCGGCGCGCCCGGTGACCTCCGTGGAGTCCGCGGCACGCGCCGCCTTCCTGGCCTGGGGCGGCCCGCTGCTGCTCACCACGGCCGTCTTCAGCTCCATGCGGGGCATCTTCCACGAGTACTACACGGTGGCCCTGGCCCCGTTCACGGCTGCGCTGGTCGGCATGGGCGCGGCCCTGCTGTGGGAGGAGCGGGGCAGCAGGGCGGCAGCGGCTGCCCTGTCCGGCACGCTCGCCCTGACCGCCTGGTGGTCGTGGGTGCTGCTCGGGCGGTCTCCGGAGTTCCTCCCGTGGCTGCGCTGGGCCGTGCTCGCCGCCGGTCTGGCGGCAGCCGCGGGGCTGCTCGCGGGCGCGCCGGCGGGTCGCCGCTTCACGCGGGCCGCGGTGGCGCTGGGGCTGGTCGCGGCACTGGCCGGGCCGTTCGCGTACTGCCTTGCCACGGTGGCGTCCCCGCACACGGGCTCGATCCCGACGGCCGGCCCGGCGGTGGCCGGCGCGGGCCCCGGGGGCCGGAGGGCGTTCGACGGCCCCGACCTCCCGCCGGGCGCCGGCCCGCATGGCGCCCCCGTGCAGGGGCGGCCGGGCGGCATGCCGGGCCGGGACGGGCGGCCGGCAGACGGCCGGATGCCCCCCGGCGGCCAGGGCGGCGCGCCGGCGGGCCCCGGAGGCCCGGCGAGCAGCGCCGGCGGGCCGCTCGGCGGCGGACCCGGCGGCCCCGGGGGCGCGGGCGGCCTGCTGAACGGGACGAAGCCGAGCGCGCAGGCCGTGTCGGCCCTGCGTACGGGCTCCGGCGCGTACACGTGGGCGGCCGCCGTCGTGGGCGCCCAGAACGCGGCGGGCTACCAACTGGCCTCCGGGGAAGCGGTGATGCCGGTCGGCGGCTTCAACGGCAGCGACCCCTCGCCCACTGTGGAGCAGTTCCGGGAGTACGTGCGGTCCGGCAGGATCCACTACTTCATCGGCAGCAGCGCAGGATCCGCCGTCGGAGAGGGGCCGGGGACGCGGCGCGGCGGCGGCCCGGGCGGCGCCACCAGCAGCGCGATCACGGAGTGGGTGGAGGCCAACTTCACCGCCGCGGAGGTCGGCGGAGCGGTCTTCTACGACCTGACCGCCCCCAAGACGGGCACCGCCCCCACGACGGGCACCGCCCCCACGACGGG
>NZ_RPSE01000642.1:0-2112 GCF_003949955.1 Streptomyces sp. WAC05292 | reverse complement strand
TGTCGGTGGAGGGCATCGGTCGCTCAATCGTGGAGGGGGTTGGAGAGGGTGACGTAGACGGACTGCGCGTCGACGGGGCCGACGAGTTCGTCGAGGCCGCCCAGGCGGGTCAGCAGGTTCGCCTTGCAGCGCAGGGTGGGCGAGTCGAGCAGCAGCGCGGGCAGCGGCCCGAGGCCGCGGGCCCGGCCGAGGAACCGGCGGAAGGCGGCGAGGAGGACGCGCTCGTCGGCGAGGCGCTCGGAGCCGAAGGCCCCGATGAGCCCCAGCACGTTGTTGATGCCGAGGTAGTAGGCGAACCGCTCGTCGGTGACGGCGTCGGAGACGAAGGTGTCGCTGGCCCTGCCGATGCCGGGGAGCCGGTGCTCCAGCTCGGCGCGCCGGGAGGCGCGGAAGTAGTAGCCCTGGTTGTCGCGGTATCGGCCGCCGGCGGGCCAGCCGTCGGGGTCGAGGACGACGAGGGTGTTCTGCTGGTGGGCTTCCAGGGCGATGCCCGCGAGCGCGTCGAAGGCGAGGACGGGCCTGACGACGTGGTCGAGGTAGCGCAGGAACCACTCGGCGGACACGGCGGCCGGGGTGCGCCCGGTGGCGGCGGCGAGCCGGTGGACGGTGTCGGCGAGGCGTGACCGCATGCCGGGCCGGCCCGGCCGGGGGCGGGGCGAGGTGAGCGCGGCGACGCACAGGGCGTCGTCGCCGGGGCGGAAGGGGTTGTGGCGGAGGACGGCGTCGAGCCCGGGGACGGCGCTGCCGTCCGGGGCGTCGACGGCGACCCAGGCGGGGTCCCGGACGATGTCGAAGCCGGGGTGGGCGGCCTGCCACTGCGCAGCGAGGCCGGTCCGGAGCAGCCGGTGCACCTCGACGCCGCGGTGGAGCTCCTTGCGGAGGTTCTCGCGGCGGGAGTTGGTGATGCGCAGGCCGAGGGAGAGCTTGAGCATCACGGGGGTGCCGGGGCGGGCCACGGTGCGGACGGAGGAGGTGGGGTGCCACGGCTCGCCGTGCGGGCCGAGGTCGTGCAGGAGCCCGCCGTCGAGGAGGGCGGCGACGGCGGGGCGGTCGAGCAGGTCGCGGGCCTGCCAGGGGTGCAGGGGAAGGGGGGTGGTGCCTTCGGGCGCCGGCAGGCCGGGCGCGAGGCGGGCCAGGAGCCGGGCGGCGGACATGGGGCGGCCGCGTTCGGTCCAGGCGGAGTCCGTGGCGAGGGCGCCGGGTGCGACGGCGAACCAGTGCAGGGGGAAGGAGCCGTGGAGTTCGGGTGAGTAGCGGCGGGCTTCGGCGTCGGAGAGCCCCTCGCGGCTCTTCGGGTCGGGCTGGAGGGGGTGGCCGAGGAGCAGGGACTGTTCGGCGGTCAGGAACGCGTCACCGTCGACGGGCGCGGGCGGCCGAGGACGTTCGCGACGGTCGGCGATGAAGTCGGCGGTGCGGCGGACCGAGTCCGCGACCCGGGCGACGAGGTCGGTGGCGCCGGGCGCGCCGCCCCCGGCCTCGCGGGCGAGCAGCGCGGCGAGGGTCACGGCGTCCAGGTCCGGGGCACCGTCGGGGGCGCCTTCGATCCGGGCGGCGCCGAACCGGTGCCACCCGGCCGCGGACCAGTGGCGCACGCCGACGACCACAGCGGTGCCGGATGCGGGAAGGGGGATGCGCAAGAGGGTGCCGGCGGGCCCGTCGGGCCGGTCGGGCCGGTCGGGCCGGTCGGCGCTGCGCTCCCGGACCCAGCACCGCAGGAGGTTCTCCACCGCCGCGGCATCGGCCTCGGCGGCCGGGTCCCGGTGACCGGGCAGCTCGGGCGACTCGGGCGACTCGGGCGGCGGCGCGGGCTGGTCGCCGCCCGCCCGGTCGTGCCCGCGCAGTCCGCCGTGCTTCTGCCGCGGCACCCGGTTCTCCTCCTCTTCGCCCTGCGGCCTGCCCGCCGCGCCGAGGGGCGCCGGCCCCTGCCCGGGCCGCGCGGCCGGGGCAGGCGGCGGCGCGGCGGCCGCGGTCGGCTGGTCCGGCGAGGCGGCCGTCGGGGCGGGCCGGCCCGCCGCCGCGGACTGCCCGGCAGGAGCCGGGGCACCGCCTGCGTGCGGGGCCGAGGTGGCTGCCGGCGGCGGCAGGGGGGCCGGGTGCCGGCCGTTGTGCGGG
>NZ_RPSE01000641.1:0-2112 GCF_003949955.1 Streptomyces sp. WAC05292 | reverse complement strand
AGGGAACCAACGAGGCTCCTGCACTGATGAGTTGAGACGTCGAACACCTCTCTCAACGGCACGGGAGCCTCGTGCGTTGCGGGCACCGGCCTCGTCACCCGTCCGGTGGCAACGCTGAAAAGGCTCACTGGGCTGAGCCCGCGCTGTTTCGGCAAGCTGGTGTGACCGCGCTGCGCAGCGAGGGGACCGATGAGGTGCGGGGTGGCCGCGGGAGGACCGAGTGCAGTTGGTCACGGCGTACTGGCGGACGACACACCGGAACCGCCCCGCAGACACCGAGCGCTCCCAGCCCCCGCCGTCCGCGAACCGGACCCCGGTACGCGGCGTGTTTCCGGCGCTGTGGTTCTGGTCGTGCTCCTCGCCACCCGACGGAGCCGGAGTACTGCCGCTGGACACCGGCTGAGTGCTCGCCCTTCTTCAGGAGCCCCGTCTCGTCCACGATCAGTGCTCCGTCCGGGTCTCCCAGGGGCGCCATGCCCAGGCCACGCAAACTCGTCGCGGACCGCGTCGGCGTCCCAGCGGGCCGAGCGCAGGAGCCGTTGCAAAGCGTCGGGACGCCGGTACCCACAGCGCTCGCCAACGACCAGCAGTTCTTTTGCTCCACGTCCGAGAGCAGGCCGACGCCGAACTCCCGAGCCGTGGCACGTGGCTCGACCCGGGCGAACCGGCCCGCCACCTTGGCCATCATCTCCCCGAGCACCGATCGCCACCGGTCAGGGGCTGCTCGACGGCTCGCGGCCACCACCCGATCTTGAAGAGTCCACACACCTCACCAACATCACGCGGTGGCCGTACCGGATCCCGTCGCAAGCCGCTGGCAGCGTCAATCCCGCCACCTGTCGCGAAACAACCAGGTCAACCGCTCCGTGAAGTGGTGCCGCCAGAGCCACCCCGGAAGCTGCCGGTGGGCGACGAAGGACCAGAGGTCATCATCGGCTTCGTTTCCACGCGGGCAACGGCGCAGGAGATCAAGGCATCGTCGGTCAACGGTCCTATGCCGCCGGGCGACGTGGGCCAGAGCGATGACACCTTGGCGGCGGACCTCCGGGTCCTCTGCCTCCAGCGCTTTGCCGACCCGGGGCAGAATCGCTTCCGCGTCCGCATGATTGAGAGCGAGCGCGATCACAGCCACCCCGACGAGCGGCTCGCCCCGGCTGAACGCAGCGTCGACCTCGTCGGGCCGGTCAGTCCAGCGCAACGTGGAGCCGTCCTGCCAGTTCAGGACAGGTGCCGGATCGACAGGGTCGCTCTCATCAGGGTGCACGGCACGACCCTACCGAGTCGCACCCGCAGGAACTCTCGATATACGAGCCACCCCTCGCACCCCCGACCCACGATGCCTCAACACCCTGGCACGAAGTGCGGCTGGAGTATTAGAGGTCCTAACAAAGGCGCTGGACGTGGCGGTGGGTGATGAGGCAGGTGGCGATGCCAAGGAAGGCCTCGTGGATGTCGTCACGTCGTTCCCAGCGGACGCGTAGGCGTCGGAAGCCGTGGAACCAGGCGATGGTGCGCTCGACGACCCAGCGGTGAACGCCCAGGCCGGAACCGTGCGGGACGCCGCGGCGGGCGATCACCGGTTTGATGCCCTGGGCCCAGACGAGGCGGCGGTACTTGTCATGGTCGTAGTCGCGGTCTTCGAGCAGACACCGCGAGCGGGATGCCCTGTCCGTCGACGAGGACGTGGTGCTTGCTGCCCGGCCGTGCGCGGTCGACCGGGCTGGGTCCGCTTTCGGGCCCCGCCGAGCGGCCCTCACGTGGCTGGAGTTGATCACCGCCCGGGACCAGTCAAGCGGCTTCGCCGCCCGCAGCTTCGTCAGCATGACGGCATGGAGCCGGTCCCACACGCCGGCCTCGTTCCACGCGGCAAGCCGCCGCCAACAGGTCATGCCGGAGCCGAAGCCGAGCTCCTGGGGCAGGTACTCCCACTGGATTACGGTGTGCAGGACGAACAGGGGCCGACTCGGCCGCGGCGTCGGTGTCCTCGTCGTGCTCCTGGTTCTCGCTGTCGCTTTCGCCGCCGGCCCTGAGGATCTGCCCGTCCTGGTCGCGGCGTAGGTGGATCTTGCGCTTGCCGTGGGTGAGGGCGCGGGAGGCGAGCTGCTCGACGAG
>NZ_RPSE01000640.1:0-2117 GCF_003949955.1 Streptomyces sp. WAC05292 | reverse complement strand
CATCCCCCCGTGCACCTGGAGGCAGTCCCGGCCGTCGCGAACGCCCGGGACTGCCTCCAGGTGCACGGGGGGATGGGCTTCACCTGGGATGCCGATGTCCACCTGCACCTGAAGCGGGCCTGGGTGCGGGCCGAGCAGTGGCGAACGGCGGCCGCGGCGGAGGAGGCCCTGGCCGCGGAACTCCTCGCCGACGCACAGGGGCCGGGGCGGGAGGGGGCGCCGTTCGCCCGTGATGGCAGCCTGTGACGAACCCGGTCCCGGAGCCGGGCACGGGGGCGACGCCGCGGGACGCATGTCTGATTACGGAGAGTTGATATCGGTTTGTGTCCTACGCGGGGGCCTGGACGGCCCGGCCCGCGGGTACTGCTCCGGTACGCTCCCGGGAATGCGAGCGGTAGCGCGGCGTGAGCGTCGCACAGTATGCACCATGCCTACTCCTTCGCGCTGGAATATGCCCGAAGCGCTTGTTGTGGTGACTGTATGTCAACCATGCTGCTCGGCAAGGGGGTCACAGTCGGTGATCCCGTCCTGTCGCGAGGCGAAGTGTCCGCCGGTTCGGATGGTGTGAGCGGTGCAGGTGCTTCAGGTGCAGCTGGAGGTAGGACCGGACCCGGCCGAGGTCGGCCGGGCCCGACGATGGGCCCGTTCCCGGCTCGCGGGATGCGGGATAGGGGACGACGAGCCGCTCGCGGAGACGCTGATCCTGCTGATCTCCGAGCTGGTCACCAACGCCGTCGTGCACACCGGCTGCCCGGCCGTGCTGCGCATGCTGCTCGGTGAGCCTGCGGTGCGCGTCGAGGTCGCCGACGCGAGCTGCCGGGCCCCGTCCCGGCGGCAGGCCGGCGCCGGGGACACCGGGGGCCGCGGGCTGGAGCTGGTCGACGGGCTGGCCGACCGCTGGGGCTGGCAGCCGGAGGGCGCCGGGAAGCGGATCTGGTGCGAGGTCGACCGGGCCGCCGCGGGGCCGGCCGGCGGCCCGCCGGACGCCCGGCCGGAGCGCTCCTGCGAAAATTTCGGGTCGATCCGGGAACCGCGCGTGTACCTCTAACGAGGTGTTGACGGCTCGTCAGCCGTTGATCACCCTTGTCCTGAGCGATTCGTCGCGAGGGGACGCCAAGGACAGCCTTGACGAGTGCGGGTCGCGGGGTGGCGGCTGCCGCGCCGAGTTCGGGGCGTGCGCGGCTGCTCGCCGCCACCTGCCCGGGGCCGCGCCGCCGTCACCGGTGCGGCGCCACCGGGCGCCGTCACCGGGGCGGCGCGACCAGCCCCCGGTCGTAGGCCTCGATCACCAGCTGGACCCGGTCGCGGGCACCGAGCTTCGTCAGCAGCCGGGCGACGTGCGACTTCGCCGTCGCCATGGAGATGAACAGCTCCTGCGCGATCTCCGCGTTCGACAGTCCGCGGCCGACCAGTGTCAGGACCTCCTGCTCCCGCTCGGTGACGGCGGCCACGCGCGCGGCCGCCGGCGCCGGTCCGGCGACGAAGTCCGCGATCAGGCGGCGCGTCACGCCGGGTGCGAGCAGGGCGTCACCCGCGGCGACGACGCGTACGGCGGCCAGCAGGTCGTCCAGCGGCATGTCCTTCACCGCGAACCCGCTCGCTCCGGCGCGCAGGGCGCCGTGGACGTGGTCGTCCTCGTCGAACGTCGTCAGGATCAGGACGCGGGTGCCGCCGGCGGCCGCGGTGATGCGGCGGGTTGCCTCGATGCCGTCCATCTCCGGCATGCGGATGTCCATGACGACGACGTCGGGGGCGAGCTCCGCGGCGAGCCGGACGGCCTCCGCGCCGTCGGCGGCCTCGCCGACGACCTCCAGGTCGGCGGTGCCGGCCATGAGGACCCGCAGCCCGGACCGGACGAGCGGCTGGTCGTCGGCGAGCAGGACGCGTATGGTGCCGGAGCTCATCGGGCCTCCTCGGCGGCAGCCTCGACGCCGGCCCGCTCGCGCATGCCGGTGATGCCGAAGCCGCCGCCGCCGTCCTGGGCGGGGCTGCCGCGGCCGTGTCGGAGTCGCGTACGGGGACGGGGCGCTCGCCCTCGACATCACCGACGACGGCCGCGGCAGCCCCGCCCAGGACGGCGGCAGCGGCGGGCGCGGGCGTGCCGGACGGTGTTGGTG
>NZ_RPSE01000063.1:0-23122 GCF_003949955.1 Streptomyces sp. WAC05292 | reverse complement strand
ACCCCGCGCCGAGCGGCGCCCCGCCCCGCACCCACCAGCCCGGGTGCGGGGCGGCGGTGCACCGCGGCGGCGCCCCGCGGCCCGGCCTCCAGTCGGGAGGCCGGGCCCGAGGCGTTCCCCCGTGCCCCGGGCCGGCCCGGCCGCGCTTCCCCCGAATGCGCGACCGGTCCGCCCCGTCGTGGGCCGGACCCGCGCTGCGGCGTCGGCCCGGCTGACGCAACGACTCTCCTCCGCCAACCTGAACCCCGTCCAGGGGCGCCCGCCGAACCGGGTCAGCGTGGGACGTCCCACGCTCTGACCTGCTGGGATGTACTTCCGTGGGATGCGCCGGTGGGACGGTGCGGACCCGAACGGTTCTCGCCAACCCGTGGTCCGGACCTGGAAGCCGGATCGCGGCGGCCCGATGCTGGGGGAGAACAGGGGGGAACGACCAGTGGCGCGTTGGAAGGAACTGCCCGCCGCACTCGACAGCCGGGAGCGCCGGCTCGTCGCGGAGCTGCGGCGGTTGAAGGACCACAGCGGTCTGAGCCTGGCCGCGCTGGCGGCCAAGACCGCCTACAGCCGGTCGTCGTGGGAGCGGTACCTCAACGGCAAGCAGCCCGTGCCGCGGGAGGCGGTCGAGCAGCTGGCGCGGGTGTGCGGGACGGATCCGACCCGGCTGGCGGTACTGCACGACGTGGCCGTCCGGGCGCGGCAGCCCGCGGGGGGCGCGGCAGCGGCGAAGGCCCCGGAGGAGCAGGAGGACGGCCCCGCGCAGGAGGCCGCGGCCGCACCGCCGGATGCCGCACCCCCGCAGGGCGCCGGCGACGGCGGCGGGCAGCCGGTGGCCCGGCCCGCGCGGACGGTGGCTTTGGGGTGGTTCCTGGCCGGGGTCGCGGCCGCCGCGGCGGCGGCCTTCACGGCGGGCCTGCTGGCCGGAGGGGCCTGGTCGGACGGCGGGAAGGCGGCGGAGGCCGCGCAGACCGCCGACGCGGCTGCGGGCGGCAAGCCCGGCTACCGGCGGGGCGTGGCGTACCGGTGCGAGGTGAAGCGGGAGGGCGCGGAGCTGCGGGCCGGGCACGGCACGAGCCGCACCATCCTGCTGGACACCAACAGCACCGGCTTCGACGTCGTCGAGGTCCAGTGCCTGCTGCGCGAGCACGGCTTCGACCCGGGCAGCACCGAAGGGCTCTACGACCAGGCGACGAAGGACGCGGCGACGCGGTTCCAGAAGGCGCGCGGGCTCGTCGCGGACGGCATCGTCGGCCCGAAGACCTGGGGGGAGCTGCGGAAGTGATCACGGACACGGAGTGCGGGCAGCTCGCCGCCGAGCTGCGGCGGCTGCGCGAGCGGACGGGGCTGAGCCTCGCGGCGCTGGCCCGGCGCACCCCGTACAGCAAGTCGTCCTGGGAGCGGTACCTCAACGGCAAGCAGCCGCCGCCCCGCAAGGCCGTGGAGGCCCTGTGCTCGGTCGCGCAGGAGCCGCCCGCCCGGCTGCTGGCGCTGTGGGAGCTCGCCGACAGCGCCTGGAGCGGACGGGCCCGCCCCGCGGGGCCCGCACCCTCCGCGCCGGGCGGCACGCCGGCCGCCGCAGCCGCCGAGGCCGCGCCCGCGGCGCCTCCCGGGCCGCCCGCCCCGCCCGGCCGGCGGTGGCGTCCGGCGGCAGCCGCGGCCGGGGCGGTGTGCGCGGCGGCCCTCGCGGCGGGTGCCGCCCTGCTCGCCCTGCGCGGTCCGGAGCCGGAGCGCGCGTCCGCCGGGCCGCAGGAGAAGCCGATCCGGAACCCGGGCTGCGCGGCGGAGTCCTGCGCGGGCCAGGACCCGACGCGGATGGGCTGCGGGGGCGCGGGCATGGTCGACACCGTCGTCGCCGTCGACGCGGTCGGCGGGCGGCACCTGGAGCTGCGGCACGGCGGGATGTGCCGGGCGGTGTGGGTGCGGGCGTCCGGCCTGGCCGCGGGCGACCGCGTCGAGCTGTCCCTGCCCGGCCTGGCGCAGCCGCAGGTGCTGGTCGCGGCGGAGCGGGACGTGGGGACCTACGTGTCGACACCGATGGCCCCGGCGGCCGAGGGCCCGGCCGGGGCCCGCATGTGCGTCCTGCCGGCCGGCGGCCCCGAGGACGCCCGCGTCTGCTTCCCCTGACCGTCGGGCCGGGAACCGGGCCCCCGGGCGCCCCCGCGTCAGTTCCGGTCGCGGCCCGCGCCCGGGCGGGTGCCGATCATCTCCGCGATCCGCTCCGGCGCGACGGCCCGCGAGTACAGCCACCCCTGGCCGGTGTCGCAGCCGACGCGCCGCAGCCGGGCCGCCTGACCGGCGGTTTCCACGCACTCCGCGGTGACCGTCAGGCCCAGCCGGTGCGCGAGCTGGACGAGGGCCTCGACGATGGTCTCGTCCGCCGGGTTCGGGTGCGTGCCGTCGTCGTAGCGGAAGCCGCGTACGAAGGACCCGTCCAGCTTCAGCACCGACACCGGCAGCCGGCTCAGGTAGGCCAGGTTCGAGTAGCCGGTCCCGAAGTCGTCGATGGCGATCCGCACGCCCATGTCGCTGAGCGCCTGGAGCGCCTGCAGCGGCCGCCCGGCCGAGCCCATCACCGCCGACTCGGTGAGCTCCAGCTGGAGCAGCTGCGGCGCCAGCCCGGTCTCGGCGAGGATCCCGGCGACGTCGCCGACGAGGTCCGAGTCCCAGACCTGCCGGACGGCGACGTTCACCGACACGAAGACCGGGCTGTCGCTGGGGTGCTCGATCTGCCAGCGTCGCGCCTGCCGGCAGGCGGTACGCAGCACCCAGCGGCCCAACTGGACGATGGAGCCGTCCTCTTCGGCGATGCCGATGAACCGATTCGGCGTCAGGTTGCCGAACTGCGGGTGGTTCCAGCGCACCAGGGCCTCCACCCCGCGCACCGTGCCGCTCTCCAGATCCACCAGCGGCTGGTACTCCACCTCGAACTCGCCTCGCTCCACCGCGGGCCGGAGCGTGGAGCTGAGGGCCTGCCGGGTCATGCGGTGGGCGTTGCGCTCGGGGTCGAAGAGGGTCCAGCGGGCCTTGCCGTCGGCCTTCGCCCAGTACAGCGTGGTGTCCGCGGCCTGCATCAGCCCGGTCGCCGAGGTCCCCTCCGCGGCCCGCTCCACGACGCCGATCGACGCCGACACCGACAGCCGCTGCCCCGCCAGGTCGAACGGCTCCTGGATCGCGGCGAGGACGCTGCGGGCCAGGTCCGCGAGCTGCTCGGTGCCGGTGGAGTCCTCCACCAGCAGCGCGAACTCGTCGCCGCCGAGCCGGGCCACCAGGTGCCCGCCGGTCCTCCCGAACCCGGACTGGTCGGCGCACTGCGTCAGCCGGCCCGCGACCGCCGTCAGCAGCCGGTCGCCGACCCGGTGCCCGAGGGTGTCGTTGACGGCCTTGAAGCCGTCCAGGTCCAGGTAGCACAGGCCGATCCGGCCCGTGCCGCCGTGCTCGTACGAGGAGGACTCCAGGGCGGCGGAGAGCCGCTCGAAGAACAGGGCGCGGTTGGGCAGCCGCGTCACCGGGTCGTGCATCTGCAGGTGCCGCAGCCGGGCCTGGAGGTCGCGGCGGTCGCTGATGTCGGCGACGGACAGCAGGACGTCCCGGGTGCCGGGCACCGGGCCGAGGGTGACCTCCGTCCACAGCGAGTGCCCGTCCGGGTGCTTGAGGCGGCGCGTGCAGCGCAGCCGGGCCTGCCGGCCGCGCAGCACCTCCTGGTACGCCTGCCAGGTACGGGCCTCCGCGCCGAGGTCGACGAGGTCGGCGGCGCGCCGGCGGACCAGCGCGTGCGGCTCCGCGCCCAGCAGGGACGCCAGCGCCGGGTTCGCGGCGACGACCTGCCCGCCGCGGTCGACGACGGCCATCGCGAGGTGCGCGGCGTTGAACGCGGCCCGGTAGTCGCGCGGTTCGGACTCCGCCCGCCCCGGCGCCGAGGACATGACAGGCACTGAAGGGTGACGCTCCGTAATGGCCGATCGGATGCTGTCGGCCGCCGAACCGGTTTCGTCAGAGGTGCCGCTCACCGTGGCTCCCGCAGTGCTCGTGTGTGTCCGTGCAGGAAAGTGTGCCGATCATAGAGGCAGCCGTACGGCCCTATCCAGCGGCGTCGCCGTGTGGGGGGCTCCGCTTCCGCGTGCTGACGGCCCGTCGGCGCCTCCTGGGAGATCGTTTCTGTGCAGGTGTGAGCGACCGACTCCGACTTCTGGTCCCGGGTGATCGAACGTGACGTTCCGTAGGCAAGAGAGTGAACGCGTGGGTCACCGGCTTGCCGTACACCTCACCCGTGTGGGGCACCGGAACAGGGCGTTAGTAAGACAATCGACTCAGGGTGGGACGAGAGGGTACGAACTCACCACCGGAGGTCGATGTGCGGCGACAGCAGACACCCGGGGGAGTGGACCGCTCCCGCCTGCGCAGCGCGGCGGCGGCGCTCACCTCCCTGTCCGCCCTCGCCGCCATGTCCCTCGTCGCCGGGCCTGCCGCGGCCGACTCCGGCGCCGGGCCCTGCGCCCTGGCCCGCACGGCGGCCCACCACTCCCTCGGCCTCGACACCTGGAACGGCGCCTACCCGCGGCCGGTCCGCAGCCTGGACGCCGTCATGGTCTTCCTGTCCTTCCCCGACCACCGGGCCGAGCTGACGCCGGAGGAGCTCGCCGCCGACCACTTCCCCGCCACCAGCGACTTCTTCGACCGGGCCTCCTACGGCCGGTTCCGCCTCGTCCCGCACCCGCAGCAGCAGTGGATCCCCATGCCGAGGCCGTCCACGGCGTACGGGATACAGCGCGACTGGGCGCCCGCCGACCGGGCCGCGTACCTCCGGGACGCGGTGACGGCCGCGGACCGGGAGATCGACTTCTCGCGGTACGACGTGGTCTACTTCGTCGCCGACCCCGACGCGCCGGGCGTGGACTCGGACGCCACCAAGGTCGTCAACTTCGACCGGCCGATCCGCGCCGACGGGACCGACCTGCGGCGGATCGTCACCGTCTTCGAGCGGCACCCCCCGGACCGCAACGTCCTCGCCCACGAGACGGGGCACGTCTTCGACCTGCCGGACCTCTACCACCGGCCGAGCGACGGCAAGGGCGACTGGGACACCCACGTCGGGGACTGGGACGTCATGGGCAGCCAGTTCGGGATGTCCCCCGACCTGTTCGCCTGGCACAAGTGGAAGCTCGGCTGGCTCGACGCATCGCAGGTGGACTGCGTGCAGTCCGGCTCCTCCCTGCACACCCTCCAGCCGGTCGGGGTCGCCCCGGCCCCCGGGTCCTCCGGCGGCACCCGCCTCGCCGTGATCCGCACGGGCCCCGGCAGCGCCGTGGCCGTCGAGGCGCGGGGCTCCGCCGGCAACGACGGGGACACCTGCACGGAGGGCGTCCTCGTCTACCGGGTGCGCAACGAGGCGCCCTCGGGCGGCGGGCCGATCGAGGTGCTGGACGGGCACCCGGACACCGAGGCCTGCTGGGACCGCTCGGTGTACCCGCCCCTGGCGGACGCGCCGCTGGAGGTCGGAGAGTCGTTCACCGTGCCCGGCGAGCGGATCAGGATCGAGGTCGCCGACCGGAGCGCCTCGGGCGCCTACACCGTCAAGATCACCACCTGAGGGCGGCGGGGCCCGATCGGCGCCGGACAACGAGGAAGGCCCCCCACTCGCGTGGGGGGCCTTCCTCCGTCTGTGCGCCGCCAGGGACTCGAACCCCGGACCCGCTGATTAAGAGTCAGCTGCTCTAACCAACTGAGCTAGCGGCGCTTGCTGACGAGGAAGACATTAGCAGGAGGAGGCCCGGAAGGAAAAATCGATATCCGCAGCTCGGGCCGCGCGCACGTACGCCCACAGCAGCGCCTCCGGTCCCGGAAGCCACGGGCGGCGGGTGTCCGGGGCGACGAGCCAGCGCGAGGGGCCGGGCGCCGCGTCGAGCGGGGGCACGCCCACGGCGTCGCCGAGGCCGTGGCACAGCGGCGCCGGCACCGGGTTCCCCCACTCCTCCCAGGCCAGCAGTGCCGGCAGCCGGTGCGCGGTCCCCGTGGCGGCGAAGAGCAGCACCCGCCCCCGGTGCACGGCGACGGGCCCGCTGCCCGGCCCCTCCGACCACAGCAGGTCCAGCATGCGCCGGCCGAGGACCGACGGGACGTTGACGACGTCGAAGGCGGTGCCGCAGGGCAGCACGGCGGGCGCCCACGGCCGGGCCTGCCACGCCTCCAGGGTGTCCTCCGGCCGGGCCGATGCCGAGGCGAGCCAGGCGGCGCCCTGCGCCGTGACCTGGGTGGCCGTACGGGAGTCCCGGTCGGGACAGGCGGAAGCGGAGGCCGTCGTCAGCGTCGTCATGGCAATGATCTACCGTCCGTGGCGGAGCGGTTTCCAGGAGTTACGGAAAACCGGGACACGGCGGCACCGACTGCGCTATGTTGCGCCCCGCATATGCCACGGGACCGTCCCCTGCCGCGGCCGGCTGCCGCGCGGGCCCGTCCTGCTACGCGCGGCCGGGGCCGCCGCCGCGCTGGAGGGTCTCCCCGAACTCGATCATCTTCAGGGCGTAGTCCTCGGTCCACTCGGCCTCGGACGCGATCAGCGCCGGGTCCAGCCGGTCGAACCGCCGCGGATCCGCCAGCTGCGCCGCCGCAACCGCCTGGAACTCCATGGCCCGCTCCGCCGCCGCCCGGAAGGCCAGCGTCAGCTCGGTGGCCCGGGCCAGCAGCTCCCGCGGGTCCTCGATCGACTCCAGGTCGAAGAAGTGCTCCGGGTCCGCGACGGCCTCCGACGGCTCGAAGAGCAGCGGCGCGGGCCGCAGCTTCCGCTCGGTCCGCTCGGGCTCTGCCATGCGTCTCCTCCTGCTGCGCGTACGGGACCGGGCCGGGCGCCGGGCCACCCTCCATTCTCCAACGCCGCGCAAGAGGGCCCGGCCGCGTGCGCGGCTCAGGGCCGCCAGGGCACCCGGTGTTCCGCCAGGTGTGCCAGGACCGCGTGGTTCGCCTCCCAGCCGTCCGGGAACTTCACCGTCACGCCCAGCTGGACCGGCTCCGCCGACGGGTGCTCGTCCAGCAGTTCCGCGATGCCCGCCCGCGCCACCACCACGCAGGCGTGCCGGTGCCGGGAGGCCAGTACGCACAGGCGTCCCGTCTCCAGGTGGAAGGCCGTCGCGTCCGGCCGCCCCGACAGGGGGTGCAGCACCACCGTCAGGTCGTACTCGCGGCCCTGCAGCCGGTTCGCGGTGTCCACCGTCACCCCCGCCACCCCGAGACCGGCCAGCGCGGTGCGCACCGCTGCCGCCTGGTCCCGGTGCGCGGTGCCCACCGCGATCCGGTCGGGGGTGAGCGGGGCCGGATCGGGGGAGTGCTCGTCGTGGGCGACCGCTCCGCGGTCCAGGGCGCGGCGGACCACCAGGGCCACCGCCCGGACCGCCTCCGGGTCGGTGCGCGGGGTGTGCCGGGCGGGCAGCTCCAGCAGGCCCCAGCCGGCCTCTGCGGCCTCGTCCAGCACGCGGTCCGGGCCGGAGCCGTCGGAGGGGACCCCGTACGAGAGCCGCCGCTCGCCTGGGCCGGTGCCGCTGCGGAACGGCGAGTACGGGTAGAAGGCGCGCGAGACCAGCGGCGCGGCGCTCGCCGGGAGCCGCCAGGACACGGGCAGCCGGTGCTGCGGCAGCTGCGGGTTGTGCGCCAGCAGCGTGCTGACCGCCGAGGCCGAGGGGTCGTGGGACAGGCCCGCCCACTGCTCCGCGCCGACCACGCTGAACGGGTCCAGCTGCCCGGGGTCTCCGACGAACAGGGCCCGCTCGAACAGCCCGGCCACGGCCAGCAGCGCGTCCGAGCGCATCTGGTAGGCCTCGTCGACGATGGCGTGCTCCCAGGGCTCGGTGTTCTTCACGTAGGCCCACTTCGCCGCCGTCGAGATGGTGACCGGCAGCTCCGCCAGGTCGCCCGGCTTCGCCGACAGGGTGACCGACGGCAGGTCCCGCAGCGCCGGGTCGTGGGCGTCGGCGTCGCTGCTGTGCAGGCGGCCCACCCGCAGCTCCGGGTCCTTGGCGGCGAGCCGCAGTACCAGGTCGTCGACCTGCGCGTTCGTCTGCGCGACGATCATCAGGCGGCGGCCGGCCGCGGCGAGCTCGCGTGCGGCGCGGACCACGAGGGTGGACTTGCCGGCCCCGGGAGGGGAGTCCACGACGACGCCGCGCTCCGGCCCGTGCAGCGTGTCGCGCAGGATGGCGGCGGTCGCCGCGGCGGCGGCCGCACCCGGGTCGGGCGCGGCGGGCACGGCGCCGGGCGCGGCGGCAGGGCGGGGGATCGGGCTGGCGGTCAAAGGAGGTCCTCGTCGGTCACGGCGTCGGGCAGCCAGGCGGCGGCTTCGGCCGCCGCGGATCCGGGCGGCCCGCCGTGCGTCCACGGGGTCTGCTCCGGGTCGGGCAGCTTCGGGCCGCCCCGCGCGTCGTGCTCGAACAGCGTCCAGCAGACCCGGTCGCCCTTCTCCGGCACCGAGCCCGGCTCCGGCTCGCGGCCGCGGCCCATCTTGTCCAGCAGCCGCAGCACCAGGCGGCCGTCCTCCTCGCGGCGGACGAACTGCGCGCTCTGCGGGCGCCCGTCCAGCGAGCGGTACACCTTCTGGCCGCCCTCCTCCGCGAGCTGCGGGCGGTCCTCGGTGTACACGGTCACCAGGGGGCGGGGGCTCGGCCGTCTGGAGTCGGTCCACTCCATGACGACCTCGGTGACCTCGCCCGCGAAGGCCTCGCCGGCGAGCCGCCGGCCGGCCATGACCAGGGGGTCGTCCAGGGCCTCCTGTGCGTCGAGGCGCACCTGCTCCGTCTCCCGCGTCGCGAGCTTCTGCGCCGCGGTGACCGCGTCGTCGCGGCGCGGCTGCGGCGGCTCGCCCGCCCGGACCCGGTCGCGGTGCCCGGTGTAGGACCAGCGGTCGCGGACCCAGCGCTCCTCGGCCCGCTCGGCCGGCGGCAGGCCGCGCAGCAGGTCCAGGGCCCGCCACACCGCGTCCCAGGTGGGGTGCATCTGCCCGGCGACCAGCTCGCGGACCTCCTCGGCGGCGCGGGCGGCCTGCGCCGGGCGGCCGGAGGCGCGCGCGGCGTCGTACCGGGCCATGGCGGGGGCCAGCAGCCTGTTGTCGAAGGCCGGGTCGGTGGCGGGCCCGGCGGGCGGGACCAGGAGGCGGCCCCGCCGGTCGCGGCCCGACTCGGCGCGGAGCGCGGCCTCGGCGCCGGACTCGCCCTCCGGGGGGTCGATCCAGGAGAGCAGGGCGCCCAGGTGCTGGTCCTCCAGGTTGCTCTGGCCGGTCGCCCAGTGCCGGGCGAGCACCTCCGTCGCGGCGAGCAGCATGGCCGAGCCGGGGACGCGGGCGCGCTCGCCGAGGTGGGTGAGCCAGCGGCCCAGCAGCGGGACCCGGGCGGGTGCCGGGTACGGGTTGTCGGGATCCTCCTCGGCGGTGCGGCGGAACCGCATGGACCGGCCCAGCAGGCGCACGTACTCGACGCCGGCCCGGCTGGGGACGACGAGCTGCGGGGCGTCCAGGCACAGCTCGGCGGAGACCTTGCCGCGCACCCCGGTCTCCGGGTCGGTTTCGGTGCGCTCCACGAGCTCGACGGCGTCCGCGTACGACTCGACGTACGGCAGGACCTCGTCGGCGAGGTCGGCGAGGAAGGACCAGCGCAGGTCGCGGTCGCGGGGCTGCGGCACCACCAGCAGGCGGGGGGCGGCCCGGTCGGTGCCGACGAGCGCGCCGAGGGGCGCGCCCGCCTCGCCGGCGGTGGTCAGCGGGACGAGCACGAGCGGGCGCTCGGACAGGTGGCGGTGGCGGACGGTCGCCAGCGGGCGGGCCCGGCCCGCGCGGACCGCCTCCAGGCGGGCGAGGGTGTTCAGCAGCGGCATGCGCCCTCCTCCGGGGCGTCGGCGGTCTCCGCGGCGGCGGCGAGGGCCCCGGCGGCGGCGCGGTCCGCGGCCTCGGCGAGGGCCTCGGCGCGCAGCCGGGCCGCCTGGAGCAGGGCGGCGGCGGTCGGGTCGTCGGCCGGGCCGCGGCCGGCGGCGGCGTCGAGGGCCTGCGTGACGGTCGCGCACCCGCCGAGCTCCCCGCGGACGGAGCGGCCGAGCGCGGTGGCCTCGCCGGCGGCGCGGGCCCGCTCCCGGCAGTGGAAGGCCAGCTCGCAGGCGGAGAGGCACTCGGGGGCGTAGGAGGCGGAGACGGCGGAGACGGCCTCGGTGAGCTCGGCGGCGGGCCGGGCCGGGTCGAAGGTGAGCCCCGCGGGGAGGGCGGCGGCGAGCTCCTCGACCCGGGCGAGACGGGCGAGCTGGCGGCGGGTGACCGCGCGCTCGCGCCGTACGTCGACGGAGGCGGCGGCGGGCTGGTTGGAGAAGTCCTTCGGGCAGACGAGCAGCACGGTGTGCCCGACCTCGGCGGCTTCCACCTTCGCGGCGGTCCCCTCCAGGGCGAGCACGTACACGGCGGCCTGCCGGGCGGCGGCGCCGACCTTGGCGGGGTCGGCCGAGCCGTCGAGCAGCGGAAACGACTTGACCTCCACGACGGTCCAGCGGCCGTCGGGGTGCACGACGACGGCGTCGGGCTCCAGGTAGGCGGGGGTCCCGGCGACCTCCAGGGCCAGCATCGGGTGGTCCAGCAGGGTCCACTCGCCGGCGGCGGTCGCCTCGCGCAGGGCGAGCGCGGTCCGGGCGGCGCGGCCCTCGGGGCCGGCGGCGGTGAGGTCGGGGACGCGGGCGCCCGCGCGGGGCGCTTCGGCGCCGGCCCCGAGGTGGAGGTGGACCAGGCGGAGCAGCTCGGCCCCGCCGTCGCCCTTGACCTTGGCCTCGAAGGAGTTCCCGCGGATGATCGCGAACTGCGACTGGCCGAACGGCGCGGGTGAGCCGAGGGCCGCGGCCAGCGCCGTCTTGTCGACTCCGGCCCCGTCCAGGAGGGCGCGTCTGCCGCAGCCCGGGTTGGCGGCGAGTGCCGCCAGCGCGCGGGCGTCGAGCGGACGGGGAGGCACGGCCGGGCCGCGCAGGTCAGCGAGCCGCTGCCGCAGTGTCGTCGTCTGGGGCGGGCCGCTGTGCGGGTGGGAGCTCACGGGCGGAAGTGTCCCATCCGCCGCTGACAATCGGGGGCGTACTGCCGAAACCCGCTGTTCGGGAGGGCAGCCGGCGGGCGATCGCGTACCCGGCCGCCATCACTCCGGCCCCGGCGGCGGCGTCGAGGAAGTAATGGTTGGCCGTGCCCATGACGACCAGCACGGTGAGGGCGGGGTAGGCGGCGCCGAGCGCCCGCAGCAGCGGTCGGCGGCCGTGCCGCCACAGCAGGACGCCGCACCACAGGGCCCATCCGACGTGCAGGCTCGGCATGGCCGCGTACTGGTTGGTCAGGCCGCCCAACCCGCGGGGCGCGCTGGCCTCGGCACCCCACCAGCCGTACGCGCTGTACTGCGCCATGGTGTCGGTGAAGCCGTGCGCCGGGTCGAGCAGGCGGGGCGGGCAGGTCGGCAGGAGCGTGAAGCCGGCGAGGCCGAGGAGGGTGGAGGCCGCGAGCCAGGTGCGGGCGGCGGTGTAGGCGTGCGGGCGGCGGAGGTAGAGCCAGACCAGCACGGCCGGGGTGACGAGGTAGTGCAGGGAGGCGTAGGCGAAGTCGGCGGGGACGCCGAGGGCGGCGTGGCCGGTGAACAGCCGGTTCAGGGGCCGCTCGAAGTCGATGCCCAGCGCGTCTTCGACGCGGAGGATCGCGAGCCCGTGGCCGACGGCGAGTCCGACGTCGCCGCGGGCGAGGAGCCTGCCGCCGGAGTACGCGCCGTAGAGGAGCGCCAGGAGCAGCAGTTCGGCCCACCAGCGCGCGGGCTTCCGCCTTTCAGTCATGCGGCCTAAGACGTGTGTTCGGGCGCGCGGGTTGCCTGGTGCCGGTGTGATGGATGATGGTCGGACGATACGAGCACGCGAACCGCTCCGCACCACCAGTACCGGGAGAGACACCCATGGCGCCCCGCATCCTCCTCGCCCGGCACGGCCAGACCGCGTGGTCCCGGCTCGGCAGGCACACCGGCCGCACCGACGTGCCCCTGCTGGAGGAAGGCCGGCAGGGGGCGAAGCTGCTCGGCGAGCGGCTCACCGGGGAGCCGTGGAACGCCCTGCCCGGCGTGGAGGTCCGCACCAGCCCCCTGTCCCGGGCGAGCGAGAGCTGCGACCTGGCCGGGTTCGGCGGCCGGGCCGAGCCGTGGGACCTGCTGATGGAGTGGGACTACGGCGACTACGAGGGCATGACCCCGGCCGAGATCCAGGCGGTCCGGCCCGGCTGGCTGATCTGGCGCGACGGCGTTCCCGGCGGCGAGTCCGTCGCCGACGTCGCGGCCCGGGCGGACGAGGTCGTCGCCTGGGCCCGCTCCGCCGAGCGGGACGTCCTCGTCTTCGCCCACGGGCACATCCTGCGCACCCTCGCCGCCCGCTGGCTCGGCTTCGAGGCCTCCTTCGGGGCGCGCATCCGCCTGGAGCCCACCTCGCTGTCGGTGCTCGGCTGGGCGTACGGGGCCCCCGCGCTGGAGCGCTGGAACGACACCGGGCACCTGGAGGCCTGAGGGCCCGCAGGCGCCGAAGGGGCGTCAGGCCATGGCGCGGCGGGCCAGGAAGGACGCCACGCGGGGGCTCCGCTGGTGCGGCACCAGGGTGCGGGCCGTCGCCGACAGCATGCTCTCGACCCGGGTGGACTGGACGTCCGCGAGCAGGTCCATGACGCGGCCGCCCGCCCAGGCGGCCTCGTCGGGGGCGCCCGCGCGGGCCAGGTCGTCGGCGAGCTCCGCGGTGTAGAGGGCCACGTTGCGGGCGAAGTGCGGGTCCTGGAGGTCCGCGGCGCGCCGCGCGTGCCGGGCCGCGCGGGCGTGCTCCCCGAGCGCCGCCCAGCAGCGCGACTCCAGCGACTCCAACTCGGCCTCGCCGAAGAAGGACATCCACTCGGGGTCGGCGTCGGCCTCCCCGCGGGCGAACTCGGCGTGCGCCCGGCTGAGGGCGTCCTCGCAGGCCCGCCGGTCGGCGAGGCCGGCCCAGCCGCCCGCCTCGCGCAGCGCGAGCAGCGACAGCAGCCGGTGGGAGCCGAGGGAGCGGGCGGCCCGGCGGCCCGCCTGCGCGGCCCGCACCGACTCCCGCGGGCGGCCGGTGTCCCGGGCCAGGAAGGCCATGTTGCTGAAGGCGTGCGCCTCCAGAGCCGCGTTCCCCGAGACGCGGGCCGTGGCGAGGGCCTCCGCGTAGTGCGAGCGGGCGTCGTCGAAGCGGCCCGAGTCGTGCGCCAGCCAGCCCACCGACAGGGCCAGCTCGCCGGCGCCCGCGTGCAGCCGGTCCTCGGTCGACTGCCGGGTCGCGCCCGCGTCCAGCAGCGCGTAGGCGGCGCGCAGCGGTTCGGCGGCGCGGCGGTACAGGGCGTCGGCACCGTGCCGGTCGTCCAGCAGCCGGATCCGGCGCACGGCGTCCTCGACGGCCGCGGCCTCCGGCTCGCCGGCGCGGGCGGGCAGCCGGCGGGTGTCGCCGAAGAGGGTCAGGCCGAGGGTGGCGGCCGCCACGGTCGCGGAGCCGCCCGCCATGAAGGCGCGGCGCTGCACGTCGCTCTCCCCGGACCGGGCACGGGCGAGGGCGGTGCGCTGGGCGGCGCGGCCCCGGACCGCCTCGCGCGGGGAGAACCCCAGGTCGGTCAGGGTCCGGCCGGGGAACATGTGCAGGAAGACCCGTTCGTAGGCGTAGTTGGGGCAGCGGATCTCCCCGGCCTCGACGCGGCCGATGTAGCGGGCGTCGCAGGAAACCGTTTCTCCGATGTCGCGTGCGGCCCGCCGCACCAGGGCCGCGAACTCGGCGGGGGACCGGGTTCCGCGCAGCCGCCGGAACGCCTGGTTGGGTGAGTGCGGGGACGCCGCCATCAGGACCTGGCCAGGGGGCGCCCCGCTTTGGCGGGGTGGGGAATGGCATCTGAGCCCTGCTCTGACCTCAACTGTGCGCACGGATCCGCACTGTTCACCGGAGCCCGCCTCTCTGCCGCGCCAGACCTGCGGCGTGTGCATAGTGATCGCGTGACTGTGACCAGGAAGGTTCGCCGATTCTCCGGCGGCGTGTACGACCTCGGGCTCCACATCGTGTGGTGCCCGAAGTACCGCCGTCCTGTCCTCGGCGGCCGGGTCGCGGAACGACTGGAAGAACTGATCCGGCAGAAGGCAGGCGAACGCGGGTGGGAGATCGTCGCCCTCGAGGTGATGCCCGACCACGTGCACCTGCTCGTGAAGCACGATCCGAAGTCGTCGGCCTCGTACGTGGCGAACCAGTTCAAGGGCTTCACGTCCCGCGTGCTGCGCGAGGAGTTCCCGCACCTGAAGTCGCGGATGCCCACACTGTGGTCGTCGTCGTACTTCGCGGCCTCGGTCGGCGCCGTGTCGGCGGCCACGGTCGAGAAGTACATCGACACCCAGTGGGAACGCCCCGGGCCTCCTGGCGAACAAGGCTGAGAGCGCCGGTCGCCTGGTAGTTCCGGTGGACGCGCGCAACACCTCCCGCACGTGCCCCGGCTGCGGGCATGTCGCGAAGGAGAACCGCGCCACCCAAGCGGAGTTCGCATGCACGGCGTGCGGGTTCGCGGCGAACGCGGACCACGTCGGCGCGACGAACGTCCTCAACAGGGCCGGGCTGGCCCTCAGCGCGGCGGCTTGGCCACCGACGCAGGAAGCCCGCGCGTTTACGCGTGGGTGGAGTCACGGACCTGGCCTCTCTGGCAGGGGACGCACCGCCGGCGCTGTCGGCGGGGGTGCCGGCCCGGCGCGCACGCAACGTACCGCCGGCGGGGGCCCCGTGATGTGGTGTTTGGCTACAAACCGGATATCTCACCCGCGATCCGCCATGAACTGCCATCCTTTGCGGCGTCTTGCCGCCGCATCCGTTGACGGACGGGGGCGTTGAACCCCTTGAGGAGCGCGCTGCGGCTCCCGTCCCCCGCGCGCAGGCGACGGAGGAGGCGTTCTGGTGGTGGAGGCCGGTATGGAAAGCACTGGAATGGACACCGCGCCCGCGCAGGGCGCGCCCCGCGCACCGGGGTTCCCGGCAGCCCCCGCGGCCCTCGCGGTCCGGGCGGTCGGCGCCGACGCGCCGGACCTCGTGACCGTGCCCGCCAGGCAGGGCCTGGAAGCCGTCGACATCATCCGCCGCGCCGCGGACCGGGACGGCGGGGTCGGGCCGGTCCTCCACGACGGCTCGGGCGACACCCTCGGCTTCCTCGTGCCGCCCGGCACCGCCGACGGCTGGGACCTGCCGGGCAGCGCCTGTACGCAGACGAACGGGCGCGGGATGCGCTTCGGCGAGCTGCCTCCGGCCGCGCGGGACGGGGGCTGGCTGCTCCCGCCCGACCCGGCGGGCGGCGTCACCGACCCGGAGGTGCTGCGTGCGGCGCTCGGCGAGGCGGCCCGGCTGATCGAGGCGGCGGACGGCTGCAGCTGAGCCGGGCGGGCCGGCGGGCCCGCGGGGCGGGGACAATGGCCTGGTGGCAGGCAAGGGCAGGAGCAAGGACAAGGGCCGCGGCGAGGCGCGCGGCGCGGACGCCGGCAGCGGGCGGCGCGGGCGCGGCGGCGCGCCGGCGGCGGGACCCGGCGGCGGCTCCGGGCCGGTCTCCGCGCAGGTGGACGGCGGGCTCGCGGAGCTGGCGCCCGACCGGGAGAGCCCGGGCGGCTGGACCCTGCTGATCGACGGCGCGCCGCAGTCGCACGTCGACCTCGCAGACCCGGGCCGGCTCGCGTTCGCCTACCAGCGCCGCATCGGCCACCTCATCGACCTCGCCGCCCCCGCCCGGCGCCCGCTGAACGTGGTCCACCTGGGCGGCGGCGCCTTCACCCTGGCCCGCTACACGGCGGCCTCCCGCCCCCGCTCCCGGCAGCAGGTCGTCGAGGTCGACGCCGCGCTGGTCGCCTTCGTACGGGAGCACCTGCCGCCGGACCCGCAGGCCGGGATCCGGGTCCGGGCGCTGGACGCGCGCGCCGGCCTCGCGAAGGTCCCCGACGGCTGGGCGGACCTGGTCATCGCGGACGTGTTCAGCGGCGCCCGCACCCCCGCGCACCTGACGAGCACCGAGTTCCTGGACGAGGTGCGCCGCACCCTCGCGCCCGGCGGCTGGTACGCGGCGAACCTCGCGGACGGGCCGCCGCTCGCGCACCTGAAGGGCCAGATCGCGACCGCGGCCGCCCGCTTCGCGCACCTGGCGCTGGCCGCGGACCCGGTGGTGTGGCGGGGGAAACGTTTCGGCAATGCGGTGCTCGCCGCCTCCGACCGCGAACTGCCCGTCGCCGAGTTCACCCGCCGGGTCGCGAGCGACCCGCACCCCGGCCGCGTCGAGCACGGCCGGGCCCTGACCGACTTCGCGGGCGGCGCGGCCCCCGTCGCGGACGCCTCGGCGGTCCCGTCTCCGCAGCCGCCGCCGTCGGTCTTCCGCTGACGCGGCGCGACCCGCGACCCGCCCCTTCCGCGCCCCGCTCCCGCCCTGCCGCTCCGGCCGTTCAGTTCTCGTACGTCTCCACCAGCGGCGGATGGCTGTGCCACGTGCAGAAGACCGACACCTCCCGGTCGCCCTTGGTGAAGGTGACCCGGATCCAGTACGGCTGCTTCCACACCTGCATCTGCCAGCCCGCCTCCGGCGTCGCCGAGACCAGGTCCGCCGAGGAGGCGCCGAGGTCGAAGACGACCCGGCCGCCCGCCGCCGTGTACGCCTTCACCCGCCCGGCGTCCCCCGAGCCGTCCGCGGCGTCCTGCCCCGCCGGGCGGGAGCCCGGCCCGGACGCCTTCGCCGACGGCCTGCCGGACGGCTGCCCGGCGGGCGTCGCGCCCGGGTCCGGCGGCGAGGCCCCGGCGGACGGCGACCCGGTCGGGGACGGCGCCGGCGCGGCGGTGGCCGGGCGCTGCGTCGACGAGGACAGCGCGTCCGGCGCCAACGGCACCGCGAGCGGCGGATCGTAGGCCGTTCCGGACATGACGGAGTGCACGCCCCACCACGACAGCGTCACCGCCGCCCCGGTCGCCAGCATCCAGGCGAAAGCATGTACAAGTCCTCGGCGCATCAGGCCACATACTGCACCACCCGCCCCGAACGCCGCCCGACACCCCGCGGTGTCCCCCGAATGGACTACGGTGCGGCTCATGGCAAGTGTGCTCGTGGTCGAGGACGACCAGTTCGTACGTTCCGCCCTCATCCGGCACCTGACCGACGCGGCCCACACCGTGCGCAGCGTCGGCACGGCCCTGGAAGCCCTGCGGGAGGTCGCCCACCACCGCTTCGACGTCGTCATCCTCGACCTCGGACTGCCCGACCTCGACGGCGCCGAGGCGCTGAAGATGCTGCGCGGCATCACCGATGTCCCCGTGATCATCGCCACTGCGCGCGACGACGAGGCCGAGATCGTCCGGCTGCTCAACGACGGCGCCGACGACTACCTGACGAAACCGTTCTCCGTCGAGCACCTCTCCGCCCGCATCGCCGCCGTCCTGCGCCGCGCCCGCGCCGCCGCCGGGGCCGAGGCGCCCTCCCGCGTCCTGCGGGTGGGCGGGCTCGCCATCGACCCGCTGCGCCGCCAGGCCGAACTCGACGGCTCCGTACTGGACCTGACGCGCCGCGAGTTCGACCTGCTGGCCTTCCTCGCCGGCCGGCCCGGCGTGGTCGTCTCCCGGCGCGAGCTGCTCGCCGAGGTGTGGCAGCAGTCGTACGGGGACGACCAGACCATCGACGTGCACCTGTCCTGGCTGCGCCGCAAACTCGGCGAGACCGCCGCCAGCCCCCGCTACCTGCACACGCTGCGCGGCGTCGGGGTGAAGCTGGAACCGCCCGCGTGAGCGCCGGCAGGGGGGCGCGCCCGTGAGGTGGGCCCTGGTCAAGGTGTGCCTGGCGGTCACCGTGATGGTCGTCGTGGCCTTCGCGGTGCCGCTCGGGCTGGTCGTCCAGGAGATGGCCAGCGACCGGGCCTTCTCCAACGCCGAGCGGCAGGCGGCCACGATCGGCCCGACCCTGTCCATCACCACCGACCCCGTCCAGCTGCGCAAGGCGGTGGAGTCCACGCAGACCGGCGCCGCCGGGCGGATGGCCGTGCACGTGCCCGCCGTCGGCGGCAGCCAGGCCGTCGAGGTCGGCACCGGCCGGGCCGCCGCACGCGCCGTGGAGGAGACCCGCAAGCAGGGCCGGGCCATGACGGTCCCGCTGGCCCGCGGCGGCTCCGCCCTGCTCCAGCCCACGGCCCTCGGCTCCGGCGACATCGCCGTCGTCGAGATCTACGTCCCCGAAGCCGAGGTCAGCAACGGCGTCGGCACCGCCTGGCTCGTCCTCTCCGGCGTCGGCCTCGCCCTCGTCGTCGGCTCGGTCGCCGTCGCCGACCGGCTCGGGGCCCGGCTCGTACGGCCCGCCGAGCGGCTCGCCGACGCCGCCCACCAGCTGGGCGAGGGCCGGCTCGGGGCGCGCGTACCGGAGGCCGGGCCGAAGGAGCTGCGCTCCGCCGCCGTCGCGTTCAACTCCATGGCCGACCAGGTCGTCGAGCTCCTCGCCAACGAGCGGGAGCTCGCCGCCGACCTCTCCCACCGGCTGCGCACCCCCCTCACGGTGCTCCGGCTCAACGCGGCCTCGCTCGGCGAGGGCCCGGCCGCCGAGCAGACCCGCGCGGCCGTCGAGCAGCTGGAGCGGGAGGTCGACACGATCATCCGCACCGCCCGCGAGCAGCGTGCCCCCGCCGCCGGGGCGGGCGCCGGATGCGATGCCTCCGAGGTGATCCGCGACCGGATGGGCTTCTGGTCGGCGCTCGCCGAGGACGAGGGCCGCACCGTGCGGCTCGCGGGGGTGGACCGCACGGTGCGGATCCCGGTGGCCCGGCCCGAGCTGGCCGCCGCCCTCGACGCCCTCCTCGGCAACGTCTTCCGGCACACCCCCGAGGGCACCCCCTTCGCCGTCGACGTCCACGACGCCGGGGACGCCGTCATCGTCCTCGTCTCCGACGCCGGCCCCGGCATCGACGACCCCGACGCCGCCCTGCGCCGCGGGAACGACGGCGGCCGCGACGGCTCCACCGGCCTCGGCCTCGACATCGTCCGCCGGGTCGCCGAGTCCACCGGCGGCGACGTGCGCATCGGCCGCTCCGTCCTCGGCGGCACCGAGGTCAGACTGTGGATCGCCCTCGACGGCCGGACCCGCGGCGCCGCCCCGGGCGGCGGCCGGGAGCGGCGCGGGCGGCGAAGGCGGCGCGGGCGCGCCGCTGCCGGTCAACCGACGTAACCGGCGGATGCCGGGGGCGCGCCTCGCGGGGCCCGCGCGGGTCCGTGGGTACCGTCCGCGGCATGGACACCCTCATCTTCGGCGGTCTCCTCGCCACCCTCTTCGCCATGTGCCGGGAGTCGTCGCGGACGGCCGTGCTCGGCGCCTGGTGGGCCGTGCTCGCCGCGGTGGTCCTGCTGACGGCCCACCACGCCGCGGGCGGCCCCTCGCTCGGGGCGGGCCTCTGACCGTGGTCACGATGCACAGCAGCATGGTCCCGGAGACGCCGATCGAGGGCGGCCTCCTCGGCCGGGCCCAGTTCTGGTTCGCCTGCCTCTTCACCGCCGGCTGGGCGCTGGTCGCCGCCGGCGGCCTCGTCCACCAGTTCGCCACCGGGGTGCCGCCGTGCCCGCTCTGCGTCGTCCAGCGGATGTGCATGCTGCTCGCGGCGGCGGGAGCGGCGTACATCGTGCGGACGGCCCTGATGGACGGGGCGGTCTCCGGCCGCGACTACATGACAGGGTGGGGGCTGGCGCTGACCGCCCTCGCCGCGGGCTCGTTCGCGTCCTGGCGGCAGGCCGTCCTGCCCGGCGGCCGGGCGGACGGCGCCGCGGTCCTCGGCCTGCACCCGCCCGTGTGGGCGGCACTCCTCTTCCAGGCCTCCGCCGCGGCCGTCGGGATCGTCCTCGCCCTCGCCCACGCCACCGCGGACCGGGCCGTCCCCGCGGCCGGGCCCGGGCGGTACCGGACCGCGGGAGCGGCCGTGCTGTGGCTGCTTGTCCTGGTCACCGCCGTGAGCCTGGCCGCGGTCTTCCTCCAGGAGGGCTTCCACTGGTTCCTGGCCGACACACCGCGCCGCTACGAGTTCTTCCACGACGTACGCCCCGGCCGGCTGTGGTAGCACCGCCCCGCCGGCGGGAGGCCGCGTCGCCCGCCCCCGCCCGGTCAGTCCCCGGAGCGCAGGCGCTCCGCCTGCGCACGGCCCGCCTCGGCGGCCCGCCGCATGAAGTCGGCGATCACGGCCAGCTCGGCGTCCGTGTAGCCCTCCAGGACGGCGCCGAAGGCCCGGCCGGGGGCCTCCCAGGCCTCGCCGAGCCGGGCCCGGGCGTCCGGCGCGAGCGCGACGAGGGAGCGGCGGCGGTCGCCGGGGTCCGCGAGCCGCTCCACGACCCCGGCCCTGACCAGGCGGTCCACCAGGCGCGTGGCCGAACCGGAGGTCAGACCCGTCAGACGCGCCACGTCGCCCGTGCCGACCGGGCCGGGCTCCAGGTCCAGCAGGGCGACGCACTGCAGGTCGGTGGGGTGCAGGCCGACGCGGCCGGCGAGGGCCTGGTTGAAGAGGGAGTGGCCCGCGTAGTGGCGGCGGCTCTCCTCGACGACCCGCGCGAGCAGCTCCTCGCGGCTCCCGCGCCCACCCGTACGGGGCGAATCCGTGGACATGACCTCTCCGTGCCCGGCGAACGGCTGCGCGGCGCACCCTCGGCACCGCGGACGCGGAAGGGCCCCGGCCCGCTTCCGCGGACCGGGGCCCTTCTGCCAGGGTGAGTGACGGGACTCGAACCCGCGGCCACCTGGACCACAACCAGGTGCTCTACCAACTGAGCTACACCCACCATGTCCGGTCGAAACCGACCGGCCGAAGAAAAGGGTACAGGGTCCCGGAGGGTGCTCGCGCCCCCGTTTTCCGGGACCCCCCTCCCTCAGGGCCGCTCCGCGTGCTATCCGGCGGGCAGCACGTACTTCGCGGCGATGGTCCGGGCGGTGTCCGAGTCGGGCCCCGGCTGCGGCACGAAGACCGCCTCCCGGTAGTAGCGCAGCTCGGCGATCGACTCGCGGATGTCCGCCAGCGCCCGGTGGTTGCCGTTCTTCGGCGGGCTGTTGAAGTACGCCCGCGGGTACCAGCGGCGCGCCAGCTCCTTGACCGAGGACACGTCCACGATCCGGTAGTGCAGATGGGCCTCCAGCGCCGGCATGTCCCGCAGCAGGAACCCGCGGTCGGTGCCGACCGAGTTCCCGCACAGCGGCGCCTTCCGCGGCTCCTTGACGTGCTCGCGCACGTACGCGAGGACCTGCTCCTCCGCGTCGGCCAGCGTCGTCCCCCCGGCCAGCTCGGCGAGCAGGCCGGAGGCGGTGTGCATCTCGCGCACCACGTCGGGCATGGTCTCCAGGGCCGCGTCCGGCGGGCGGATCACGATGTCCACGCCCTCGCCGAGCACGTTCAGCTCCGAGTCGGTGACCAGTGCGGCCACCTCGATAAGTGCGTCGTCCGTCAGCGAGAGACCGGTCATCTCGCAGTCGATCCACACCATGCGATCGTTCATGCGTCCACCTTATGCGCTCCCCGCGCCGATCCGGCCGGGCCCGCACCCCGGCGCACCCGGGGACAGTGCAGGGCCCCGCACCGGTTCGAGACCGGTACGGGGCCCTGCCGTTCGGGGTGCGCCCCCGCGCCCGGTGCTACGCGTGCTCGCGCAGCACCCGGTTCGGGGCGTACAGCTCCGTCACCGTCGGGCCGGAGGCGGCCAGCGCCGCCGCCGTCCGCTGCGGCTGCGGGGTGCGCTGGTGCGGCACCGGCCCCGCGCCCAGGTCGGAGGCCTGCGCCTCGCCCTGGGGCCGGCGGGCCCGGTAGGCGGAGCGGTAGGCCGCCGGGGAGGACCCCAGCTGGCGGCGGAAGTGCCCGCGCAGCGCGACCGGAGAGCGGAACCCGCAGCGCCCGGCGACCTCGTCGACCGAGTAGTCGGAGGTCTCCAGCAGCCGCTGTGCCTGGAGCACCCGCTGGGTGATCAGCCACTGCAGCGGCGCGCTGCCGGTCAGCGAGCGGAACCGCCGGTCGAAGGTGCGCCTGCTCATGTACGCGCGGGCCGCGAGCGTCTCCACGTCGAACTGCTCGTGGAGGTGCTCCAGCGCCCAGGCGACGACCTCGGCCAGCGGGTCGGCGCCGATCTCCTCCGGCAGCGACCGGTCGAGGTAGCGCTCCTGGCCGCCCGTGCGCCGCGGCGGGACGACGAGCCGGCGGGCCAGCGCCCCGGCGGCCTCGCTGCCGTGGTCGGTGCGCACGATGTGCAGGCACAGGTCGATTCCGGCCGCGGTGCCCGCGGAGGTGAGGACGTCGCCGTCGTCGACGAACAGCTCGCGCGGGTCGACATGGACGGACGGGTACCGCTTGGCCAGCGTCGGCGCGTACATCCAGTGCGTCGTCGCGGGCCGCCCGTCCAGCAGACCGGCGGCGGCGAGCACGAAGGCCCCCGTGCACAGTCCGACGATCCGGGCCCCCTCCTCGTGCGCGAGACGCAGGGCGTCCAGCGCCTCCGGAGGCGGCGGCGAAGTGATGGAGCGCCAGGCCGGGACGACGACGGTGCCCGCGCGGGCGATCGCCTCCAGGCCGTACGGCGCGGTCAGTTCGAGTCCGCCGGTGGTCCGCAGCGGACCGTCCTCACCGGCGCACACGAGCAGTCGGTAGCGTGGAACTCCCGCGTCCTGCCGGTCGATGCCGAACACGGAGAGCGGAATGGAGCTCTCGAAGATCGGTCCGCCGCTGAACAGCAGCACCGCGACGATCTCCCTGCGGCGACGCCCCGCGAGCTTCCTGCCGGCGTCCGCGACGACGGCGGTGGAATCCTGGCTCATGGCTAAGCCCCCCTTGGGTGTCGCGACTCCTTGGTCTGGTCGCACCTGCACGTTTCCCCTCGGCCTTGCACGTGGATCCCCCGCCGTAAAACATGATCGAATCTACTGCGTCCACTGGTGTCGGCGTGACAAGTTCAGCACGCAGCGCTATGTCGACTTGGCAACTTGGCGAAAAGCATTCGATCAGGAACCGTTCCGCTCCGCTACCGGCCTGGGGGTTCCCGGATTCGGCCGTGGCCGGTACTCATCGGGTATGCCGGGCCCTCCGCGGCCGTCGTCGCTGGTGGTGGGGGGCGGGACGGGGCATTCCGG
>NZ_RPSE01000639.1:0-2137 GCF_003949955.1 Streptomyces sp. WAC05292 | reverse complement strand
TCGCCAGGTGGGGGTGGGCGGCGAGGCTGGGGGCGACGGCGTTGACGCGGACGCCGAACGCGGCGGCCTCCAGGGCGGCGCACCGGGTGAGGGCCATGACGCCGGCCTTGGCGGCGGCGTAGTGGGCCTGGCCGGGCTGGACGCGCTGGCCGCCCGCGAGGCCTTCGGCCGGGCCGCCCACCCCTGGGAGGTCGCCAACGTCATCGTCTTCCTGGCCAGCGGCTACTCGTCGTACATGACCGGCGAGACCGTGTCCGTCAGCAGCCAGCACCCCTGACGGGTCTTCTCCGGATCGGACGGACAATGGGCGCGTGCCACAGAACAAGCCGCCGAAGAAGCCCACCGGGACGGCCTCGCCCGACCGCCGCCGCGAACTCCTCGACACCGCCGCCCGGGTCTTCGCGGCCCAGGGCTACAACGCCACCACCGTCCGCAAGATCGCCGACGAGGCAGGCATGCTCGCCGGCAGCCTCTACTACCACTTCGATTCCAAGGAATCGATGCTCGACGAGATCCTCTCCACCTTCCTCGGCGAACTGTGGGAGGGCTACAACGCCGTCCTCGCGGCAGGCCTCGGCCCCCGCGAGACCATCGAGGCCCTCGTCACCGAGTCCTTCCGGGAGATCGACCGGCACCGCGACGCCGTCGCCATCTACCAGAGGGAATCCCGCCACCTCGCCCTGCAGCCCCGCTTCGGCTACCTCGCCGACTCCCAGGAGAAGTTCGAGAAGGCCTGGCTCGGCACCCTCGAACGCGGCGTCGCCGACCGGGTGTTCCGAGCCGACCTCGACATCCGCCTCACCTACCGCTTCGTCCGCGACACCGTGTGGGTGGCCGCGTCCTGGTACCGGCCCCAGGGACGGCACAGCCCCGAGGAGATCGCCCGCCAGTACCTCTCGATGGTCCTGGACGGGATCGCCGTACGCGACTGACCCCAGCGCGCCCCGACCAGAGGAGCCCCCGATGCCCGAGGCCTACATCGTCGACGCGGTCCGCACCCCCGTCGGGAGGCGCGGGGGAGGCCTCGCCGCCGTCCACCCCGCCGACCTCGGCGCCCACGTGCTCGCCGCCCTCGTCGGCCGCACGGGCATCGACCCGGCCGCCGTCGACGACGTCGTCTTCGGCTGCCTCGACACCGTCGGCCCGCAGGCCGGTGACATCGCCCGCACCGCCTGGCTCGCGGCCGGCCTGCCCCAGGAGGTGCCCGGCGTCACCGTCGACCGGCAGTGCGGCTCCTCCCAGCAGGCCCTCCACTTCGCCGCCCAGGCCGTCATGTCCGGCACCCAGGACCTCGTCGTCGCAGGCGGCACCCAGAACATGTCCATGATCCCCATCGCCTACGCCTCCCGGCAGGCCGCCGAACCCCTCGGGCTCACCGGCGGCCCCTACGCCGGGAGCACCGGCTGGCGCGCACGGTACGGGGACGCACCCGTCGACCAGTTCCACGGCGCGGAACTCATCGCCCGCCAGTGGCGCATCGGCCGCACCGACATGGAGGAGTACGCGCTGCGCTCCCACCGGCGGGCCGTCCGCGCCCTCGACGAGGGCCGCTTCGAGCGCGAGACCGCCCCCTGCGCCGGCGTCACCGCCGACGAGGGCCCCCGGCGCGACACCACCCCGGAGAAGATGGCCGCCCTGAAACCCGTCGTCGCCGGCGGCACGATCACCGCAGCCGCCTCCTCCCAGGTCTCCGACGGCGCGGCCGCCCTGCTGATCGCCTCCGAGCGGGCCCTCGCCGACCACGGCCTGCGGCCCCGCGCCCGCATCCACCACCTCTCCGCCCGCGGCGAGGACCCCATCCGCATGCTGACCGCACCCATCCCCGCCACCGCCCACGCCCTGAAGAAGACCGGAATGACCCTCGACGACATCGACGTCGTCGAGATCAACGAGGCCTTCGCCCCCGTCGTCCTCGCCTGGCTGAAGGAGACCGGCGCCGACCCGGACCGCGTCAACCCCAACGGCGGCGCGATCGCGCTGGGCCACCCCCTCGGCGCGACCGGCGCCCGCCTCATGACCACCCTGCTCCACGAGCTGGAGCGCACCGGCGGCCGCTACGGCCTGCAGACCATGTGCGAAGGCGGCGGCCAGGCCAACGTCACCATCGTCGAACGCCTCTGAACCGCCCCCCGCGGAC
>NZ_RPSE01000638.1:0-2147 GCF_003949955.1 Streptomyces sp. WAC05292 | reverse complement strand
GCGGTTGCGGTGCCGGCGGCGGTCGGGGATGCCGCGGGGGTGCCGGTCGCGGCCGCGGCCGGCGCCGCGACGCGGGGCGGACGGGCGTCGTCCGCCCCGGCGCCGGTGCCGACCTGGACCAGGACCCAGCCGGCCAGGGTGGTCGGGGCGATCACCGCCGCGGCGACGGCGAGGGCGGAGCGGCGCGCGAAGCGCCGCCGGTCCGTGCCGGGCGCGGGGGCGGTCTCGGGCTGCGGGGGGCTGTCGTCGTAGCGCACGAGCGCGATGCTAGAACGCGCCTCCGGGAGGGGCCGGGCACTGGGCCGTCCGAGGGCGCGGTGCGATCGTGTGCTGATATGCCCCGCGCGCCTCCGGGTGGCGGCACCTGCGGCGCCCGCTCAGACGCCGGGTCCGGTGCGGCGCAGGATTCGCAGCGAGTCGGTCGCCGAGACCTCCTCGAAGGCGCCCGAGGCCAGCGCGCGCAGGTAGATCCGGTACGGGGCCTGCCCGCCGTCGGCCGGGTCGGGGAAGACGTCGTGGATGGCGAGGGTGCCGCCCTCGGCGAGGTGCGGGGCCCACCCCTCATAGTCGCCGGCGGCGTGCTCGTCGGTGTGGCCGCCGTCGATGAAGACGAAGCCGAGCGGGCCGCCCCAGACGGCGGCGACCTGCGGAGACCGTCCCACGACGGCGACGACGTGCTCCTCCAGCCCCGCCCGGTGCAGGGTGCGGCGGAAGGTCGGCAGGGTGTCCATCAACCCGATCTCGGGGTCCACGACGGACGGGTCGTGGTACTCCCAGCCGGGCTGCTGCTCCTCGCTGCCGCGGTGGTGGTCGACGGTGACGGCGCTCACGCCGGCCTCGCGGGCGGCGTCGGCCAGCAGGATCGTCGAACGCCCGCAGTACGTGCCCACCTCCAGCAGCGGCAGCCCCAGGGCCGCCGCCGAGGCGGCCGCCTCGTACAGGGCGAGGCCCTCGCGCAGGGGCATGAAGCCCTTGGCTGCCTCGAAGGCGGCGAGGGTCTCCGGCTTGGGGGTGGCGGCGGGGGCCATGGGTTCCTCCTGTGCTGCGCGTGGGCGGAGCCCATGCTGCCCTACCGCCCGGTAGGCCGCCACGGCCGGGTCGGTCTCCTGTGCGCCACCGCCCGCCACTGCCCGCCGCCGCGGCCGCCGCGGCGGCGGGCAGTGGCGGAGGCGGCGCCGAGGCGTGGTCCACGGGGTGCCGCAGCGACGCCGGGTGCCGCCCGCGGCCGCGGAGTGCGGCGAGCGCGCGGTGCGTACGGGCGCGGAACGCGCCGGGGCCGGCGCGGTGGCGGTCCGGCGGCGACAGCGCCGCGGGCGGCCCCGGTCCGCTTTCGGCCCGAGCCGCCGGGCGGCGGCGTCCGGTTCGGCGCCGAGGGGGATCGGCGCGCAGGTCCGTGTACGGGAGGGGTGCGCGGGCCGTTCCCTGCCCCGGGGCGGCCGCGGGGCGGCGGCCCCGGGCCCCCGGATCCGGTCCCTCGGGGCGAGCCGGATCCGAAGCGAAGGCCGGCCGGGTGCGGCTGCCGCGGCCGGGCAACAACCGCTTCCCGCAGAATATCTGACCTTCCGTCAGAGTGAAACGTGTTCTACTCTTGCCCGCGGTCGCGTCGCCGGAACCCCGGGCGCGGCCGCCGGACGTCGGAGCGCCGGAGAGGCGGCAGGATCCGCATGGGCATCGCCATCACGCAGGAGCAGCAGGACCTGGCCGCCGCCGTGCGCGGCTGGGCCGCCCGCCACGTCCCGCCCGACCGGGTCCGCGCCCTGCTCGACGCCCCGCCCCGCACCGGGGAGCGCCCCGCCTGGTGGGACGGCCTCGCCGCGGCCGGGCTCCTCGCCCCCCACCTGGAGGGCGGCACCCTCCTCGACCTGGCCGTCGTCGTCGAGGAGGCCGCCCGGGCCGCCCTGCCCGGCCCGTTCCTGCCCAGCTCCCTCGCCTCCGCCCTGCTGGACCGGGCCGGTGCCGCCGAACTGGCCGCGGCCCTCTCCGCCGGCACCCGGATCGGAGCCGTAGCCCTCGGGCCCGGCACGCTGACCGCCGCCCCCGCCCCCGGCGGCGGACACCTCCTCGACGGCCTTGCCCCGCCCGTCCTCGGCGCCGGCGAGGCCGACCTCGTCCTGCTCGCCGCAGCCACCCCCGCCGGCACCCGATGG
>NZ_RPSE01000637.1:0-2181 GCF_003949955.1 Streptomyces sp. WAC05292 | reverse complement strand
CCTCCAGCGGGCCCCCACCCCCGGGGCTCTCACCACCTCCTTTCACCCCCTCCTCCAGGAAGTGAGCACGCACATGGCCGACACCGCCGACCAGAAGAAGCCCGCCGCCCGACGCCGCCGGGCCAGGCTGCTGTCGCCGCCCGCCTGGTGGCCGCTGCCCGCCGCCGCCCTGCTCGGGCTGGCCGCGGGCGGCGCGTACGGAGTGCTCAAGGCACCCGAGTACGCCGCCACCAGCTACGTCGTCGCGGTGCCCGACGACACCACCGAGCCGGCCACGGCGCTGGGCTTCGCGCAGGCGTACGCCCGTATCGCCACCAGCAGCTCGACGCTCGCGTACGCGCAGCCCCGCGCCGGCATCAGCGCCCGCGAACTGCGCACCCACGTGCGGGCGGAGACCTCCCCCGAGTCCCCGATGATCGCGATCACGGGCACCTCGGCGAGCGCCGCCGAGTCCGCCGACATCGCCAACGCGGTCGCCGACGCCCTGACGCTGAGCAGCAACCAGGCGGCGAAGAACACGGGCGTGCAGCTGCTGCTGTTCAACCAGGCCGTCGCGCCGACCGACCCGGCCTCGCCGTCCGCGCCGGTCAGCGGCGCCGTCGGGCTGTGCGCGGGCGGCCTGCTCGGCGGGCTGTGGCTGCTCGCCCGGCCGGCCCGCCGCCGCCCCGAGGAGGAGCCGCGGCCCGCTTCCCCGGCAGAGCCGGAGCCGACGGCCGTCGCGGAGGAGCTGGGGCAGGTGCCCGCGCAGGGTGAGCACGCCGAACCCAAGGAGAAGGAGTCCGTGCGATGACGACGGGCTCCGGCGCCCTGTCGGTAACCCTGTGCCGCGACCCCCGCCAGTTCGCCGCCCTGGAAGAGCCCTGGAACGCGCTCTTCCGATCCTGCCGGACCGCGACGCCGTTCCAGAGCCACGCATGGCTGCACTCCTGGTGGCTGTCGTACGGGCGGGACGGCCGGCTGCGCGTGGTGCTGGTGCGCCGCGGCGGGGAGCTGGTCGGCGCGGCCGCGCTGATGCTGGTGCACCGGCCGCTGCCGCTGCTGGTGCCGCTCGGCGGCGGCATCACCGACCACTCCGACGTGCTCGTCGCCGACGAGCACGCCGACCGGGTCGTCCCGGCACTGGCCCGCGGCCTGCACCAGGCGGCGCGCGGCGCCGTCGTCGACCTGCGCGAGGTGCGCCCCGGGGCGGCCGCCGAGGCGGTGTTCGCGCACTGGCCGGGCGTCCGCAGCCGGCTCGCCGACTCCACCTGCATGGAGCTGCCCGCACTGCCGTTCGACGAGCTGGTCAAGCGGATGCCGGCTTCCGGCGGCCAGCGGGTGCGGGCCAAGCTCCGCAAGACCGACGCCGCCGGGATCGAGGAGCGCGAGGTCACCGAGTACGAGGTGCCGCGCGCGGTGCGCACCCTGCTGCGGCTCCACGAGAAGCAGTGGCGCGGACGCGGCGTCACCCCCGAGCACCTGCGGCCCCGTTTCGCCGAGCACCTGACGCGGGCGACACGGCGGATGGTGCGCACGGGGGAGGGCCGGCTGACGGAGTTCCGGCTGGAGGGGAGGGTCGTCGCGGCGAACGTGACCCTGCTGTCCCGGTCGTTCAGCGGCGGCTACCTGTACGGCGCCGACCCGGACCTGCGGGCCCGGAAGGTGGACGTGGCGACGCTGCTGCTGCGCCACGAGACCGGCCGCGCGCTCGCGGAGGGCCGGCAGGTGGTGTCCTTCCTGCGCGGCAGCGAGCCGTACAAGAACCACTGGCGGCCCGAGACGGTCGTCAACCAGCGGTTCCTGATGGCGCGTACGGCGCTCGCGCCCCTGCTGCGGCTGCACGAGTCGCAGGTCACGGGGCGCGAGCGGGCGGTCGACGCACTGCGGGAGGCGCTGCCGGCCGCCAGGGACTGGCGGGCGCGGCTGGGCGAACTGCGGGTGCGATGACGGCTCTACCAGGGCCAGAAGCCGGAGTCCGAGCCCCAGTCGATCGAGACGCAGACCGACTGCTTGCCGACCAGCTTGGAGAGCCAGTCGCCGAAGCCCAGCGGCACGCACCACTGCGTGGTGTTGACGGGCGCCGGCACCCGCGAACCGGGGGACCGAGGGAACCGAAGGAACCGACGGAGCCGAACCGGGGACCGGATCCCCGTTTGGGGACACAGGTGCAAACGGGGATCCGCTCCCCGCTTATTTCACCCT
>NZ_RPSE01000636.1:0-2183 GCF_003949955.1 Streptomyces sp. WAC05292 | reverse complement strand
CCCCGATCGTCGCGCTGTCCGGCGACTACGACTTCCAGTTCATGATCGAGGAGCTGGCGGTCGTCGCCCCGCGCAAGCGCGCCGACCGCCGCGTCCGCGTCCGCGGCGGCGGCCCCGCCCTCGCCGACTGGCTGCGCACCCCGCGCGTCTTCGACGGCCCCGGGGTGTGGGCGTACGGGCACGTGCCCCGCCCCGCCGAGGAGCCCGAGCACACCCCGACCCGGCAGCTCGTCTCCGGCGCCCTGATCTCCCTCCTCGCCGGACTGCTGCTGTGGTCCCTGCTCTGGAACGGCTACCTGGGCGGCTTCTGGCTCTGGCCGCTCTACATGTTCACGCCCGACTCCTGGGCCGGCACGATGCCGGCCGTCGTCGCCGCCTACACCTGGTACACCGCGGTCGCCCTGATGCTGGCCACCGGCTTCGGCCGGCTCGGCCGCTGGCCCGAACTGGCCCGCCGCCTCCTCGCCGGCGGCGCCGCCCGCGCCGCCCGCACCGACCGGACCCGCCTCCCGGACCGGCCCGAACCCGGCGGCCCCGACGACCCCGCCGGCTGGCCCGAGCTGCGCCGGGCCGGCCTCGGCGACCTCGCCGACCTGCTGGCCGCCGAGGCGGCCTCCGGCCGGATGAACGACGTCGACCACGCCCGGATCCGGCGCGCCTGGGACTCCGTACGCGCCGACCCCGCGCGCGCAGGCGCCTTCGCCGGAGCCGTCCGCGGCAGGGGCGCCGCCGCCTGCCTGCACCCCTCTGGGGCCCGCGACCTGCCCGTGCGCGCCGCCCGCCACGACCTCCTGGCCCGGCAGGTCCTGCTCGGCACCGCCGACCCCGGCACCCGCAACCCGTACGCCCGCCGCGGCACGCGGCTCGCCCTCGACCCCTCCGTGCTCGGCACCTCGCTGCTCGCCGTCGGCCCCTCCGGAGCCGGGAAGACCGCCCTGCTCGTCCGGCCCGTCGTGGAGTCCCTCGCCCTCCAGGCCCTCGCCGGCCAGGCCGCCGTCGTCGCCGTCGCCGCCGCCGGCACCCGGCTGGGTCCGGACGACGGCTTCGACGTGGTCGTCCGGATCGGCGACCCCTCCTCCGTCCACGACCTCGACCTGTACGGGGGCACCACCGACGCCGACGAGGCCGCCGGGCTGCTCGCCGAGGCCTTCACCGGCGACGTCCCCGGCCTGGAGGTCCGGCGCGCCGCCACCGCCCTCGCCCAGCTCCTCGGCCCCTTCCGGACCGCGTACGGCCGCTTCCCGGCCGTGCCCGAGCTGCGCGAACTGCTGGACCGGGTGCCCGCCCCCCTCGACGCCCTGCGCTCCGCCCTCGAAGCCGCCGGAGCGCACGCCATGCTCCGCGAGCTCGACGCCCGCGACCGCCAGCACGGCACCCCCGGCGACCCCGGCCCCGTCCTCGCCGACCGCGTGGCGCTGCTGGACCGGCCCGCCTTCGACGGGTTCTTCGACACCAGCGGCCGCAGCCGGCCCTTCTCGCTGCGCAGCCTGGAGCACCCGCTGCGCGTCCGCATCGACCTCCCCGAGCGGGGGCACGCCGACGCCTCCCGCATCCTCGCCCGCCTGGTCCTCGCCCAGTTCTCCGCCTGCGCGGCGGCCCGCACCGACCGGTCGCTGTTCGCGTTCCTCGCCGTCGACGACGCCTCCCACACCCTGACCGCGCAGAGCGTGCGCGGCCTCCAGCGGCTGCGCACCGCCAACGCCGGCGTCCTGCTGGCGCTGCGCACCCTCGACGACGTCCCCGAGGCGCTGCGGACCCCGCTGCTCGGGGCCGTCGGCTGCCGGATGGCCTTCTCCGGCGTCACCACCTGGGACGGCAGGCGCTTCGCCGAGGCGTGGGGCACCGAGTGGGTGGAGGCCCGGGACGTCACCCACCGCACCGTCTTCGCCGACCAGCCGCTGACCCGGGCCGTGCACGCCTTCCGCAAGCTCGTCACGGGCAAGGCCGTGACGACGGACGCGGTCACCGTCCGGCAGGTGGAGCGGGAGCGCTGGTCCGCCTCCGACCTCGCGCACTCCGTCCCGCCCGGGCACGCCGTGCTCTCGCTGACCACGGTCCGCGGGGAGCGGGCGGCCCCGCTGCTGGTGCGGCTGGAGGGAACGGGCTGAGCGGACCCGTACGGGGTGGCAGAATCAGAAGGGCCGTTCATACGGCGCGTCGAAATCCCGCGCGCCCCCTTCGGC
>NZ_RPSE01000635.1:0-2185 GCF_003949955.1 Streptomyces sp. WAC05292 | reverse complement strand
GGTGGCGGCGGGGAGGGCGGGGGGGGGGGCGTGGCGGGGGGGGGGCGGCGGGGGGGCCGGCCGCGCGGGCGCGGCGCGCGGCGCGCCGCGGGGCGCGCGGGGCGGCGGCGCGCACGTGCGGGCGGGGGGGGGCGCGGCCGGGGGCGGGGGGGGGCGGGCCCCGCGCGGGGGCGGCGGGGGTCTCGCAGCGGCGCGGCCCGGGGTCGGATCCACCGCCGGAGCCGTCGGCGCCGCGCGCCAACAGCCGCACGTACGCGGCCCGCTTGCGTCCGCGCGGGTGCGTGCGGCCCGCCTCCCAGGAGCGGACGGCGGCCCCGGAGACCCCCAGCCGCTCCGCGACCTGTTCGCACGTCAGGTCCGCCGCCTCGCGGAGCCGGCGGCGGTCCTCGGGCGAGGGGAGCCCGGCGGGCTCCCCGGTGCTCTCCGTCATGCCACACTCCCCGCGCCTGGCCGACCGCAGCAAACCTGCACGAAAAAGTACATAAACGTATATTGAGCGACACAACGGACATTCGCCTATTACCCACCCATAGCGCGTGTCGTTGGCACCATGGCGCTGTGACCCAAGTGACCGACCGCGACGCGCCGTTGCCGACCGCGCCGCGCCACGCCGCCCCCAGGCGCAACCGTTCGCCCGAGGCCGCCGCCTGCGTGTTCGGCGGGGCCGTCGCCGCCGGGCTGGGCCTCGGCTTCCTCGCCGTCCTCGTGATCGTCCTGTGGATCAGCTCCCCCTACCCCGACAGCGGGCCCGGCGGGGCCCTGCACCTGGCTGCCGGTCTGTGGCTGCTGGCCCACGGCACCGAACTCGTCCGCTACGACACCCTCTCCGGCGTACCCGCACCCGTCGGGGTGACGCCGCTGCTCCTGATCGCCCTGCCCGCCCTCCTCATGCGCCGCGCCGCGCGCCTCGGCAGCGCCTCCGGCGACGGCAGCGACGGGGACGAGGTACTGCCGGCGAGCGTCGTCTTCTCCGCCGTGCTCTGCGGCTATCTGGGCGTGGGCTGCCTCGCCACCGTGTACGCGGCCGGCGGCCCCATGCCCGCCGACCCCCTCAGCGCCGCCTGGCACGTCCCCCTCGTGGCGGTGCTCGCCGCGGCCGCCGGGGTGTGGGCGGCGAAGGGCCGCCCGCTCGGCCCGCTCCCGCGCCGGGTCCCCGAGGTGCTGCGCCGGGCGGTCGTCCGGCCCCGGTACGCCGTCGCGGTCCGGGCCGGGACGGCCGGGGCGCTCTCCCTGGCCGGCGGCGGGGCGCTGCTCGTCGGCCTCTCGCTGGCCTGGCACGGCAAGGAGGTGGAGGGGGCGTTCCTGGCGCTGACCGGCGTGTGGTCGGGCCGCTTCGCGGTCCTGCTGCTCGCGCTCGCGCTGCTGCCGAACGCGATGGTGTGGGGCGCGGCGTACGCCCTCGGGCCCGGATTCGCCCTCGGCGGCGGCGCCACCGCCACCCCGCTCGGCTTCGAGGGGGCGCCCGCCCTGCCCCGGTTCCCGCTGCTGGCGGCGCTCCCGCCGGAGGGGCCCGGGACCGCGCTGACCTGTGCCACGGCGGCACTGCCGGTGGCCGCCGGACTGGTCGTGGGGTGGTTCGCGGTACGCCGGGCACGGGAGGTGCGGCGCTCGGAGACCGCGCTGACGGCGGCTCTGGGAGCCCTGGTGTGCGGGCTGCTGATGGCGGGGCTCGCGGCCGTCTCGGGCGGGCCGCTCGGCTCGGGCCGGCTGGCGGAGTTCGGGCCGGTGTGGTGGGCGACCGGCGCGGCCGCCTTCGCGTGGACGCTCGTGCCCGCCGTACCCCTGGCCGTGGCGGTGCACTCGTGGCGGACGCGGCCCGTGCGGAAGGCCGCCGAGGTGGAGGAGGAGGCCCTCGCCGCAGGCGACGAGTGGCACACCGGCGGCGGGCGGGAGGTCCGCTGGGAGGCGCTGCGGCGCACGGCGGGCACGCTGGTCCCGGACCTCGGCCCGGCACCGCAGGCGCCGTCGGCGGAGCCGTCCGGGGGGCCGTCCGCGGCGCCGTCCGCCCCGGCGCCGGACACGCCGCCCGGGGGCCGCACCCGCCGCCTCACGGTGGTGGCGGGCCCCGGCATCGACCTGCCCGCCGCCCTGGCCCGCCCGGCCCCGGACGCCGCCGCCCGTGAGGACCGGGCTCCGGCCGCCGCCGCGGCGGCATCCGCCCCGGCCGCCGGCCTCCCGCCCGGGC
>NZ_RPSE01000634.1:0-2188 GCF_003949955.1 Streptomyces sp. WAC05292 | reverse complement strand
CGCCCAGGACGCCGCTGCCCCATCCGGGCGCCCACAGGGGTTGCGTCAGCAGGGCGGTCACCAGGACGGTACCGGCGGTCTTCACGGCTGCTGTGGCTCTCACACCGGGAAGTGTACTGGTGGTACACCCCATCGGTACACCCCGCTGGCGCACGCTCCCGCGGGGCTCACGCCGCGTCTGTCAGGAGACGGCGTACCACTGGCTGCCCCAGCCGGTGTTGATGGTGCTCGTGGACTGCTGCGTCAGGTCCACCCTGGCCGGCAGCGAGGTCTGCCCCGTCAGGATCGTGCTGTAGCGCAGGTTCGGCGGGGTGAGTCCGGCGTTGACGGAGATGCCGGCGCCCGTGGCCTTGAGGGTGAGGCCGTTGGTGGCCCAGGCACCGTTGAGGAGCAGGGCGATGAAGTAGGTGCCGGGGGCGGCGGTGAACGGCTTCGCCAGCGGCAGCGGCTTGGCGATCGGGTCCGTCATCAGCTGCGGCGAGATGTCCGCGGTGGCCGCGCGCAGGGTGCCGGAGGCGTCGTAGACGCCGAGGTAGCAGTCGGCGAGTTTGGCCTGCGGGTCGATCCCGGCGAGCCCCAGCCAGATGTTGGACCAGGTGATCTGCTCGTGGAGGACGAGCCGGACGAGGGTGACGCGGCCGCCGACGCCGCCCGCGGTCTGTGCCGTGACGTGGCCGGCGTCGTTCGGGTCGCCGGTCCAGGCGAGCAGGTTCTGGTCCTGCGGCAGGGGTTCCTGTACGGCGCGCGGCCCCGGGGAGGCGGGCGGCGCGGCGGTGGCCGCCGACGAGGCGGCGGGCCGGTCGCCGCCGGGTGCGGCGGTGCACGCCGTGAGGACGAAGAGCGCGGTGAGCGCGGCGCAGAGGCCGGCGAGGCTGCGGGTGTGCATGGTCTCCCCCTGGGTTCGGACGACCGAGTGTACGAACCGGCCGGCGGGCCCGAACCACCGTCCCCCCGCGCCCGCTTCGGGCGGGGCGCTCACCCCGCCCGGACGGGCCTGCGCAGCAGGTAGGCGGCGGCCGCGGCGACCAGGGCGCCCATGCAGGCGAGGAACACCAGGCCCGCGCTCTCCAGTCCGAGCGGTCCCGCCATGACGCCGACGCCGACGACGGGGACGGAGATGCCGGCGTACGCCACCACGAACAGCGTGGAGATGACCGCGGCGCGCCGGTCCGGCGGGGACGCCCCGGCCACCGCCGAGAGCGCGCCGCGGAACGACAGGCCCTGTCCGGCCCCGCCGACGAGCGCGCTCAGCACGACCAGGGCGAGGAGGTCCTGCCACAGGGCGGCGGCGAGGAGGGCCAACCCGGCGAGGAGGGCGGCGCAGCCGAGCGGCAGGGAGCGCCGGACGCCGAGCCGGCCGGCGGCCAACTGCCCTGCGGTGGAGGCGAAGAACGCGAGGGCGACGACGAGGCCGCTGACGGCGCGGTCGTGGACGTCGAGGGACTGCGCCATGAAGGCGGGGCTGACGGAGGTGAACACCCCGAACAGGGCGAAGCCCACGAACGCGGCGGTCGCGGCGGGCGCGAAGACGGCACGGACCTGCGCCGGCACCCCGGGCCGCTGCGGCCGCACCGCCGACAGCGGCCCGCGCTCCCCTACGGTCTCCGGCAGGGCCCACAGCACGCCCGCGGACGCGGCGACCAGGACCAGGTGCACCGCGAACGGCAGGTGCAGCGGCCAGGGCGCGTATTCGGAGAGGAGGCCGGCGAGCAGCGGGCCGCAGCCGAGGCCGCCCATGTTGGCGGCCGTCGCGACGAACGTGGCGCGGGAGGAGCCGCCCGGCGGGGCCAGTTCCAGGACGTACGCGGTGGCGGCTCCGGTGAACAGGCCGGCGGACAGCCCGGAGAGCAGGCGGCCCGCGTACAGCCAGGGCATCGCGGTGGCCGACAGGAAGCAGGCGGCGCTGGCGGCGGCGAGCGCGAGGCCGGTGAGCAGGACGGGCTTCCTGCCGACGGTGTCCGAGGCGTTGCCGGCGAGGAGGAGCACGCCGATGACGCCGACCGCGTACACGGCGAACACGACCGTGGTGACCAGCTCGTCGAAGCCGAACTCCTGCTGGTAGAGGCCGTAGAGAGGAGTGGGCAGGGTGGTGCCGGCCATGCAGACGGCGAAGACGGCTCCGGCGAGCAGGCACGGCCGCCACCCGCGACCGGCGCCAGGGGCGGCGGCGCGGGCGGCGGCGGCGGGG
>NZ_RPSE01000633.1:0-2191 GCF_003949955.1 Streptomyces sp. WAC05292 | reverse complement strand
CCCCACCCCCACACCGCCGGCAGAGTGACCGCTGCGGCCGGGCCGAACCTGCCGCGACCGGTCGGGCTGTGGGGCGTGGTACCACGGGCGCGTCAACTCCCGCCGCCCGCCCAGGGGAGCCGCCACGTGTCCGTCAGTCGTCGCAGTCTCCTCGCCGCCGCGGGTGTCAGCTTCACCGGAGCGCTCGGCGCGCTGTTCGCCGCGGGTCCGCGGGCCGCCGCGGCCCGGCGGGTCGGCGGGTACGGGCCGCTGCTGCCCGATCCGCGCGGCCTGCTCGACCTGCCCGCCGGCTTCGCCTACCGGGTCCTGTCCCGCGCCGGCGAGCCGCTGCGTTCCGGGGAGGGGCCCGTGCCGGGCAACTGCGACGGCATGGCCGCGTTCGCCGGTCCCTCCGGCGCGGTGCGCCTGGTCCGCAACCACGAGAACGGCCCGGCCGCCGCCCTGCGCGTTCCCGCCGTGCCCGGTCTCGTGTACGACCCCGCGGCGCGCGGGGGCTGCACGGTCCTCGACCTCGCCGCGGACGGCCGGGTCACCGCCGAGCGCGTCGCCCTCGCCGGCACCGCCGTCAACTGCGCGGGCGGCCGCACCCCGTGGGGCACCTGGCTGAGCTGCGAGGAGACCGAGGACCGCGCCGGCAGCTCCGGCTACGCCGAGGACCACGGCTGGGTCTTCGAGGTCGACCCCGCCGACCCGCTCCGCTCCGGCGCCGTCCCGCTGACGGCGCTGGGCCGGTTCGCGCACGAGGCGGTGGCCGTCGACCCGGCCACCGGCATCGTGTACGAGACGGAGGACGCCTTCGTCGAGCCGTTCGGCCTCTTCTACCGCTTCCTGCCCGCCCGCCCGCTCGGCGGGCCCGGCTCCCTGCGGGCCGGCGGAACCCTCCAGGCGCTGCGCGTGCGCGGGGTGCCGGACCTGTCCGCGGTGGACGAGCCCGGCACCGAACTCCCGGCCGAGTGGGTGCCCGTACCCGACCCGGCGGCCGACGGCACCCCGATCCGGTTCCAGGACTTCGGGCCCGGCGGCATCACGCACGCGCAGAAGCTGGAGGGCTGCTACTGGGGCGGCGGCGGGGTCCATTTCGTCTCCAGCTTCGCGCGCAGCGCCGAGGGCTCGGCCGCCGACCACCACGGCCAGGTGTGGTTCCACGACCCGCGGCGCGCCGTGGTCCGCCTGGAGGTGCTGTTCGGGCCGGCGGCCGGGACCGTCCTGCCCGGCGACTCCCCCGACAACATCTGCCTGGCCCCCGACGGCGGGCTGATGGTGTGCGAGGACGGCGGCGGCGCCCAGTACGTCTTCGGGGTGACCCGCGGCGGCGAGGTCTACCCGGTGGCCCGCAACGCCGACGATGTCGGCGGGCCGGGCGCGCCGCAGTGGGGCGAGTTCGCCGGTGTCACCTTCTCGCCCGACGGGCGGACCATGTACGTCAACGCCTACACCCCGGGGACGACGTTCGCCGTGACCGGCCCCTGGCACTGACGCGGGCGGCCCCGGGGCCGTCCCCGGAGCCCTCGCGGCCGCGTCCGACGTGGTGGACGATCGGAGGGGGCGAGCGCCTGGTCGCGGCCTTCAAGGCCCCCACCCGGCGGAGCGCAGCCGCCGCCGGGCCGCTTCGAGGAGTCCCTCGCGGCCGACGGAGCCACCGTCGTGAAGGTCTTCCTGCACCTGGGGGACGAGGAGCTGCGCAGGCGGATGCCGAAGTGGCTCGACGATCCGGCGGAGCGCTGGACGTCCGACCCGGGCGACATGGGCGAGCGGGCGGTGCGGGTCCGCGTACCGGCAGGCGTACGAGGCGGTCCTGGGGCGCTGCTCGACCGCGGTGGCGCCGTGGTACGTCGTGCCCGCCGACCGGAAGTGGTACCGCGCCCGGGTCGCCGGCGCGCTGCTGCCGGACCACTTGGAGGAGATGGATCCGCGCTGTCCGCCGGCGGACTACGACGTCGGCGTCGGCGTCGGGGAGCGCCGTGCGCGGCTGCTGAGGAGCTGGGCCCTGCGGGGCGGGCGGGGGAATCACCCCGCCGGACCCGTGGTGCGACCATCCGCCAATCAGATCGTCATATATTTTGCGGGCGTGACCCTTTCTGTGCGCAATGCGGCGGCCGCGGCCGCCCTCGGCGCCGCCCTGTGCGCCGCCCTTTCCGGCTGCGGGGGCGGCGGCGCCGCTTCCGGTGCCGCCGGCCAGGCCCGTCTGGGC
>NZ_RPSE01000632.1:0-2206 GCF_003949955.1 Streptomyces sp. WAC05292 | reverse complement strand
GCGAGGCCCTCGTACAGGCCGGCACCCGACTGCTGGAGCCCGTCGAGACGACCCCCCTCCCCACCCGGACCGCCGCGTGAGCCGGCGCCCCCTCGCGGCCGTGCTCGCCGCCAACACCGTTTCCACCGCCGGGAGTTCGCTGACCCTCATCGGCGTCCCCTGGTTCGTGCTGCAGACCACCGGCAGCGCCGGACGGGCGGGTGTCGTCGCCTTCTGCGCCACCCTGCCCGTCGTCGTCGCCGCTCTCGTCGGCGGTCCCGTCATCGACCGGATCGGCCGCCGCCGCGTCTCGGCCGCCTCCGACCTCGTCTGCGCGCTCGCCGTCGCCGCGATCCCGCTGCTGCACCGCGCGCACCTGCTGGAGTTCTGGATGCTGTGCGCGCTGATGGCCGTCACCGGCCTCGTGCACACCCCGGGCCTGACCGCCCGCGGCGTCCTCCTGCCCAACCTCGCCGAGCACGCCGGCACCACCGTCATCCGCGCCGCGAGCCTCTACGACGCCGCCTCGCGCGGTGCCCGCATGGTCGGGGCCGCCGCGGCCGGCGTCCTCATCGCGGCCCTCGGCGCGGAGGCCGTCCTGCTGGTGGACGCCGCCACCTACGCCGCCTCCGCACTGCTCGTCGCCGCGCTGGTCCGCGGCGTGCCCGCCGCGGACCCCCAACCCGGCACGGGCAAGGCCTCGTTCGCCCGCTATCGGGCCGAACTCGCCGAGGGCTGGGCGTTCCTGACCCGGTCCCGGCTGCTGCTCGGCATCACCGTGATGGTCATGGCGACCAACGGCCTCGACCAGGGCTGGGCGTCCGTCCTGCTGCCCGTCGACGGCCGCGACGACCTCGGCGGCGCCACCGCCGTCGGCCTGCTCATGTCCCTCTTCGGCGGCTCCGCGCTCCTCGGCGCCCTGCTCTACGGGGCCTGGGGCGAGCGGTTCCCCCGCCGGACCGTCTTCGCCGCCGCGTTCCTCCTCTCCGGAGCGCCCCGCTACGCCGTCGCCGCCCTCACCGACACCGCGCTGCCGCTCGCCGTGACGATGGCGCTCGCCGGACTCGGCGCCGGCATGCTCAACCCGGTGCTGACGACCGTGATGTACGAGAAGGTCCCCGAGGAGCTGCGCAGCCGGGTCGCCGGCGTCGGCACCGCCGGCTGCGAGCTGGCGATGCCGATGGGCGGCCTGGCCGCGGGCCTGCTGGCCGACGCGTACGGCGCGCCCACCGCCCTGCTCGCGTTCGGCGGGGTCTACCTGCTGGCCACCCTGTCCCCGATGGCCTTCCCGTCCTGGCGGTCCATGGAGCGCACCCCGCTGCCGCCGCCCGCGGAGGACGGGCCCGCCGCCGCCGTCAGCAGGACGGCGGCTCCTCGCCCCGGTTCAGCGAGCGCAGCGACTCCACCGCGCCCTTCAGGGAGCTGACGGGGACGAGCCGCAGCCCCTCGGGCGCCTCGGCCTTCGCGTCCGCGCACTCGGCCTCCGGGACGAGGAAGACGCTCGCGCCGTCCCGCCGGGCGGCCTGCGTCTTCAGGGCCACCCCGCCGACCGGGCCGACCCGGCCGTCCGCGCTGATCGTGCCCGTACCGGCGACGCTCCGGCCGCCCGTCAGGTCGCCGCCGCTGCCGTCGCCGTCGAGCTTGTCGACGATGCCGAGGGAGAAGAGCAGGCCCGCGGACGGGCCGCCGACGTCCGCGAGGTTGAGCTCGACCTTGACGTCCTTCGGGTCGAGGCGCAGGTAGCCGAGGGCGGCCGAGGTCGCGTTCGTCTGCGAGGCGGTCATCTGCTTCAGGTTGTGCGCCTCGATCTCCTCGTCGCTGCCGCCGGAGGGGTAGACGGCCTCCTTCGGCAGCACCGACCGGCTGCCGTCGAACCAGTCGTCCAGGAGCTGCGGCAGGCGGACCACGGCCGACGGCCCCGTCGCCTGGATCGTGGTCATGCGCAGCTCGCCCTTGGTCGGCCGCGTCGGGGCGCCGCTGACGGTGATCACCGGCTTGCCGTCGCGCTCGCCCAGCACGTCGGCCGTGAGCCCGGGCTGGGCGATCACGAAGGGCAGCGGCGCCAAGGCCGCCACGGCGAACAGGCCGAGGACGGGCACGGCGCAGACGGCCAGGGCGGCGGGACGCGAGAGGCGTGAGAGGGCGGAGAGCACCCGGCCAATCTATCGGGCCCGCCCGGCCCGCCGCCCTGGCCGTCTGCGCCGTGCCCGTCCTCGGCCTGTTCGCC
>NZ_RPSE01000631.1:0-2214 GCF_003949955.1 Streptomyces sp. WAC05292 | reverse complement strand
GGGCCCGGCCCCCTTCGTCGCCCTCCGTACCCCTCCGCCGCACGGAGAAGAAAGCGAGCACCGCACCATGTTCGGACACGTCCGCGAAGACCTTCGCGCCACCCTCGACGAGATCCGCTCCGCCGGCCTGCACAAGCCCGAGCGGGTCATCGGCACGCCGCAGAGCGCGGCCGTCGCCGTCACCGCCGGCGGCACCCCCGGTGAGGTCCTCAACTTCTGCGCCAACAACTACCTCGGCCTCGCCGACCACCCCGAGGTCGTCGCCGCCGCCAAGGAAGCCCTCGACCGCTGGGGCTACGGCATGGCGTCCGTCCGCTTCATCTGCGGCACCCAGGAGGTCCACAAGGAGCTGGAGGCCCGCCTGTCCTCCTTCCTCGGCCAGGAGGACACGATCCTCTACTCCTCCTGCTTCGACGCCAACGGCGGCGTCTTCGAAACCCTCCTCGGCCCCGAGGACGCCGTCATCTCTGACGCCCTCAACCACGCCTCCATCATCGACGGCATCCGCCTCTCCAAGGCCCGCCGGTACCGCTACGCCAACCGCGACATGGCCGAGCTGGAAGCCCGCCTGAAGGAGGCCGCGGAGGGCGGCGCCCGCCGCAAGCTGATCGTCACCGACGGCGTCTTCTCCATGGACGGCTACGTCGCCCCCCTGACCGAGATCTGCGACCTCGCCGACCGCTACGACGCCATGGTCATGGTCGACGACTCCCACGCCGTCGGCTTCGTCGGCCCCGGCGGCCGCGGCACCCCCGAACTCCACGGCGTCATGGACCGCGTCGACATCATCACCGGCACCCTCGGCAAGGCCCTCGGCGGCGCCTCCGGCGGCTACGTCGCCGCCCGCACCGAGATCGTCGAACTGCTCCGCCAGCGCTCCCGCCCCTACCTCTTCTCCAACTCCCTCGCCCCCGTCATCGCCGCCGCCTCCCTCAAGGTCCTCGACCTGCTGGAGTCCGCCGGAGACCTCCGCGAGCGCCTCGCCGCCAACACCGCGCTCTTCCGCACCAAGATGACCGAGGCCGGCTTCGAGATCCTCCCCGGCGACCACGCCATCGCCCCCGTCATGATCGGCGACGCCGCCGAGGCGGGCCGCATGGCCGAGCTCCTCCTGGAGCGCGGCGTGTACGTGATCGGCTTCTCCTACCCCGTCGTCCCGATGGGCCAGGCACGCATCCGCGTCCAGCTGTCCGCCGCCCACTCCACCGCCGACGTCGAGCGGGCCGTCGCCGCGTTCACCGACGCCCGCGCGGCCCTCGCCGCCGCCAAGGGCTGACATCATGGAGGGGTGATCGACCCCCGCCGGCTGCGCATCCTGCGGGCCGTGGCGGACCACCGTACGGTGACCGCCGCGGCCGCAGCCCTGTACCTCACCCCCTCCGCCGTCTCCCAGCAGCTCGCGGCGCTCGAACAGGAAACCGGGCACGCCCTGCTCACCCGCAGCGGCCGCGGCGTACGGCTCACCGCCGCCGGCGAGATCCTCCTCGCCCACACCCACGAGGTCCTCGCCCAGCTCGAACGGGCCGAGGCCGAACTCGCCGCGTACGCGGGAGGCACCGCCGGCGAGGTAACCGTCGCCGCCTTCGCCACCGGCATCGCCGAGGTCCTCGCCCCGGCCATCGCCCGCCTGGCCCGCGAACACCCCGGCATCCGCCTCCGCGTCCGCGACGCCGAAGGCGACGAAAGCCTCCCCCTCGTCCTCGCCGGCGACGCCGACATCGCCCTCGCCGTCGAATACCGGGGCGCGCCCGGCGCCGACGACGGCCGCCTGTCGGTCGTCCCGCTCTACGCCGAACCCTTCGACGCGGTCCTCCCCGCCGGCCACCCCCTCGCCGACCTCCCCGAGGTGAGCCTGCCCGACCTCTCCGACTCGGACTGGGTCGGCCAGTACCCCGGCAACCCGTGCCACGACGTGACCCTCCTGGCCTGCGAACTCGCCGGCTTCCAGCCGCGCTTCCGCCACTCCTCGGACGACTTCCGCGCCGTGACGGCCCTCGTCGGCGCGGGAGCCGGCGTCGCCCTGGTCCCCCGCTCGGCCCTGCGCGGCATGGACCTCAAGGAGGTACAGGTCCGCCCGGTGGCCGGCCTCCCGGCAACCCGCCGCGTCTTCGCGGCAACCCGCAGGGGCGCGGAAACCCACCCGCTGCTGGCCCCGATCCTGGAAGCACTGACGCGGGAGGCATCACGGCTGGACACGCGGGGCTAGCAGCAGAC
>NZ_RPSE01000630.1:0-2226 GCF_003949955.1 Streptomyces sp. WAC05292 | reverse complement strand
GGGGAACCGGGGCCGGGCGGCCGCGCCGGGCGGCACCCGTTCGCGCGTGCGGATCCCCGGACTACGCTCCCCCCATGACCTCAAGCGACAGCACCCAGAAGCCGCCCGCGCCCGCCAAGGCCCCCGCCAAGGACCCGTGGGACCTCCCGGACGTCTCCGGCCTCGTCGTCGGCGTCCTCGGCGGCACCGGCGACCAGGGCCGGGGCCTGGCCTACCGGTTTGCCAAGGCCGGCCAGAAGGTGGTCATCGGCTCCCGCGCCGCGGACCGCGCCCGCCAAGCCGCCGCCGAGATCGGCCTCGGCGTGGAGGGCGCCGACAACGCCGAGACCGCCCGCCGCAGCGACGTAGTGATCATCGCGGTGCCCTGGGAGGGCCACGCGAAGACCCTCGAAGCCCTCCGCGAGGACCTCGCGGGCAAGCTCGTCGTGGACTGCGTCAACCCCCTCGGCTTCGACAAGCAGGGCGCGTACGCCCTCCGGGTCGAGGAGGGCAGCGCCGCCCAGCAGGCCGCCGCGCTCCTCCCCGACTCGCGGGTCACCGCCGCCTTCCACCACCTGTCGGCGGTCCTCCTCCAGGACGAGTCCGTCGCGGAGATCGACACGGACGTGATGGTCCTCGGCGACTCCCGCGCCGACACCGACACCGTCCAGGCCCTGGCCGCCCGCATCCCCGGCATGCGCGGCGTCTTCGCCGGCCGGCTGCGCAACGCCCACCAGGTCGAGGCGCTCGTGGCGAACCTGATCTCCACCAACCGCCGCTACAAGGCCCACGCCGCCCTCCGCGTCACCGACGTCTGACCGGCCCCGCAGCGGCCCGGCCCGGCCTCCGGGGAGGCCGGGCCGCGCTCCGGGGCCGTCAGCCGCGGCGTCCCGACCGGCCCTCGAAGCCGGCCAGATGGGCGAGGACACCGCTGTGGAAGCGGCCCACCGCGGCGTCGACACTGCGGATGAAGCCGGTCTCCGCGCTGCCCCGGCCGCTGCCCATGCCCTTGATCAGGGACAGTCGGAACCCGGTGATCGGCGCCCCGTTCGCGGGCAGCAGGCCGCCCGGTTCGGGGCGGAGCCGCTCCAGCGTGCCCCGGGGGCCGTTGTCGCCTTCCACGATGCTCTCGACGTGCAGGTCCGCCGGGGCGTCCGCCAGCATCCGCACCAGCCGCTTCACCGTCGCCAGCGGGTAGGCGCCCTCCGGAGCCGCCACCTCCGCCGAGGTCCGGATCCGGCCCGTGCGGAGGTCCGCGGTCACCGCGACCACGCTGTTCGTGCCGTCGATGCGCAGCTCGGCGAAGAGCCTGCCCTCCCGGCACAGCCGCTCGGCCGCGGCGACCCTCCGCGCGTGCGGGTCGCTGCCGCGCCGGGCCCGCTGCACGGGCAGCGCCTTCTGCCCCAGCTCGCCGCCCAGGCGCAGGCACACCTGGCGGATCAGCCGTTCCCAGCTCTCCACCACGCCGACGGCCCGCTCGTCGCCCGCGGAGATCGTCTCGTCCTCGACCCCCTTGCGTACGGGCACCCAGGCCGGCCCCATGTTGTGGAAGCCGTGGCAGCCGGACTGCTCGTGCCGCAGGTAGGCGAGGAGCTCCTGGAGCAGCCAGGCGTGGGCGGGGTTCCCGACGCCCTCGTGGAGGAGCAGCATCTGCGCCTGGTGCGCCACCTCCGCCCAGGAGAGGTGCCACAGGCCGACCTTGTGCTTGCGCCGCCCGTCGATCCTTACGTCCACGATCGGGACGCCGTCCAGCGCGACGTCGTTGGAGAGGGTGATCACCGCCTCGTAGCCGCGGCGCGCCGCGATGTCCATGTACTCCTGCACCTGCTCCGGCTTGAGCGGGTTGCCGTTCGTCTTCGTCTCCAGCAGGGCGGTCCAGATCCGGCCCGCCCGCTCCACGCGGATCACCCCGTCGGGCCGCCGCGGGGCGTCGCCGTGCGGCAGGGACACCTCGGTGAAGGTCTGCATCCGCCCGGCAGGGGCGCCGAAGCCGGCCGTCAGGCGGCGGCCCAGCTCGGGGACCTGGGCCATCACGGACAGCAGGATCGAGGTGGCGCGGACCTCCCGCTCGCGGTCGCTCTTCAGCGTCGGCGCCGGGAACAGGCAGGCCTGCCGCCAGGTGTCGTTCTCGGCGAGGGACTTCCCTGCGGCCCTGGGCAGGGTGGTCTTCTTCTTCGTCGTCCGGGGGCTGCGGGCCGTGCGCTGCACGGGCAGGGCGGGGACGGCGGGGGCCGCGGAGGCGTCCGC
>NZ_RPSE01000062.1:0-23354 GCF_003949955.1 Streptomyces sp. WAC05292 | reverse complement strand
CCCCGCACCGTCACCCACCGGACCACCCACCGCCCTTCCCGCACCGTCCGAAAGGAACACCCGCATGTCCTCCACCCTCCTCGTCCTGAACGAAGTCGCCGCGGCCCCTGGCAAGGCGGACCACGTCCTGGAGCAGTGGCAGCAGTTCAACCGGAAGGAGCCGATCGCCGGCCGCGCCCTCTACCGCAGCCTGGACGACGACAACCTCCTGGAGATCACCCCCGTCGCGGAGGTGTCCGAGGTCGCCGCCCTCAACGCCCGCTGGCACGAGCTGTGGGACCTCGTCTCCGAGGACCTGGCCACCGACTTCCGCCGCCAGCTCCTCGACTTCGTCGAGGCCCCGAAGGACGTCGCCGAGCCCGTCCCCGCGACCCCGTACGTCCAGCTGCGCCACATCGAGGTCAAGCCCCGCGAGTACGCGGCGTACCGCGAGTGGCGCGAGAACACGATCTTCAACGTCGTCCGGCGGGCCGACGAGGTGAAGGCGTTCCTCGCGTACCACTCCCTCCTCAGCACCGAGCCCGGCGTGATGTTCGTGTCCGGCTTCGAGTGCGCGCCCGAGCAGTACCAGGCGGTCTTCACCTCGCCCGAGTACCAGGAGATCGTCCAGCAGGCCGGGGACCGCTACATCGTCGGCGGGGAGAGCGGCCTCTACACCCGCGTCTACAAGCGCGCCGATGTCTGAGACCGCGACGGCGGCCGCCCCCGCAGGGGCCGCCACCCCGCACCGCAGGGAGGTCCACGAGCTCTCCCTGACCACGCAGGGCCCGCTGTACCCGCCGAGCGAGGTCATGGACGGCGACGGGAACTTCCTGGTGGTGGGCATGGTCAACCGGTCCGCCGCGGACGGCGGGACCGTGCCCGAGTGGGGCGCGGCGGTCGTCTCGGCCGCCAGCCCCGTCCCGGAGTTCGGCCGGCTCGCCCCGTACACGGTCGTACGCGAGCTGGACACCGACCCGGACGGCGCCGACCGGGACACCGTCCTGCACACGCTGCCGCTGCCCCTGCCGTGCAACAACTACCCGATGGTGTTCGCGCCCGAGCAGCTGCCCGACGCCGACCGGGTCGTCCGCCCCAGCCACGCCTTCCACGAGGTGCCGATCCCCGACCTGCGGGCCGAGGACGGCCCCAAGGTCACCGAGCCGGTGACGTTCGGCGAGTGGATGCGGGCGAGCGGCACGCTGGAGGTCGCCGTCACCCCCGACGGCCACGCCGGGACCTTCGACTTCCGGTTCTCCCGGCTCGTGCCGAACAGCGTCTACACGGTGATGTCGCTGCGGGCCCGCGACCTCGACCCGGCGGGCCCCACCCGCCCGGGCCCGCTCGGCGTGCCCAACGTGTTCACGACCGACGCCGAGGGCGCCGGCAGGTACCACGCCACCCTGCCGAACCCGTTCCCCGACCCGGACCTCCCGGGCGCCAACCGGATCATCAACGTGGTCGTGCTGTGGATGAGCTACCAGCGCAGCTACGGCGGCGCCATCGGCGAGTTCGGCCTCGGCGGGGACATCCACGCCCACCTCAAACTGCGCGGCCCGTCCTTCCTGGACCTGCGGACCACCGCCGCTCCGCAGGCCTGACCGGCCGAACGCGGCCGAGCGCAACCACCAGAACCCGGAAGGGGTCCCCATGCCCATCATCTCCGTCACCACCTGGGACGGCCAGGACGACGCCCAGTCCCAGGAGCTCCTGGAGGAGCTCACCCGGACCGTCCGGCGCGTCACGGGAGCACCGCTGGACAAGATCACCGTCTACATCCAGGAGGTGCCGCGCAACCGCTGGGCCGAGGGCGGCGCCCTGGGCAGCGACCCGAAGTTCCCCGAACTGAGCCGGCGCACCACCGAATGACGCGATGAGCCCCCGGCGGACCGGGCGACGACCGCCGGGGGGCCGCGCGCCACGACATCCACCCAGGACAACGGGAAAGGCCACAGCCATGACCCAGGAAACATCCCAGGCCGGGGAGGCCAAGCCGGGCGCGCTCTTCCTCGTGGGCGACGTGTTCGCCGAATTCGCCCACCACGAGGGCGTGTTCACGGTCTCGCAGCTCGCCAAGCGCATCAAGAGCGGGGCGTTCCCGGACGACGCCGGCAGCGGCCCCGTCCGCATCACCCTCGGGCAGGGCGTCTCCCTGTTCGACGTGGCGTTCATCCGCGACACCCTGGACCGCCGCGGGCTCGGGGACCGGGTCGCCATCGACGACCAGGCCCTGCACACCCGCGCCGGGCGGGAGATCGCGCACAAGCACCGCCCGGAGAACGTGCTGATCTCCGACCCGCGCCCGGCCGGCACCGACTGGTACGAGGCCGACCTGCTCGTGGACGCCGGCAACGAGGTCATGTCCGACCACGTCACCGGCCAGCACATGCAGGGGATGCTGGCCACGGAGGCCGCGCGGCAGATGTTCATCGCGGTCGCCGAGCAGTTCTACCTGCCGACGGAGGCGGTCGGCAGCAGATACTTCGTGATCGACTCCTTCTCCACCCGGTACCGCAACTTCCTCTTCCCGCTGCCCGCGGTGGTGCGGTGCCACGTGCTGTCCCACCGCTCGCCGCACCACACGCGGACCACGTTCCACTGCGAACTGTCCGTGACCCAGGGCGGATCGGAGACCGCGGGCATGGACGTCCGGTTCACCGCCTTCGACACGCAGGTCTCCCACGCCAAGGAGACGCGGGCGGCGCAGCGCTCCCTCCAGGACGGCGTGGCCCTGGCGACGGCGGAGGCGGCGGCCACCGCCCCGGCGCGGTCCGAGGTGGGCGCGCCGTGACCACGGCGGACAGCTGCACCTGAAGTGGCGGCCCGTACGCACGTCGGGCCGCCGACCGCCCCCGCAAGGAGCCCAACCCATGTCAGACACCACCCGGCCCCACACCGTCTTCAGCGACGTCGACGAGACGCTGATCACCGTCAAGAGCATGTTCGACTTCCTCCACTACCGGCTGGTGCGCCTGCACGGCGCGGCCGGCGAGGAGGAGTACGAGCGGATCATGGCCGTGCTCCGGCGGCGCGCCGCCGACGGCGTGCCCCGCGAGGAGATCAACCGCGCCTACTACCGGTACTACGCCGGCGAGGACGTCGCGGCGGTCACCGCCCTGGCGGACGACTGGTTCACCGAACGCACCGCCTCCACCCGGGGGTTCTGGATCGACTCCACGCGCGAGGCCCTGCGCCGCCACCGGGCGGCCGGCGCGTCCGTCGTCCTGGTCTCCGGCTCCTTCCCGCCCCTCCTGGAGCCGCTCGCCCGCGAGATCGGCGCCGACGCCGTCCTGTGCACGCGCCCGCTGGCGGACGGCGGGACGTACACCGGCGAGGTCGCCGTGCCCGTCATCGGCGACGGCAAGCGGGAGGCCGTACTGGCCCACCTGGCCTCCCGGCCCGACACCGACCCGCGGGACTGCTGGGCGTACGGGGACCACGTCTCCGACCTGCCCATGCTGGAGCTCGTCGGGCACCCCGTCGCCGTCGGCGACGACCCGGAACTGCGCGAACGCCTGGCCCTGCGCGCCGAGACGACAGCCGCCGCCCGATGAGCGGACCGCGCTTCCACGTGCTGCTGGGGCCCGACGGGGCCGGCAAGTCGTCGGTCATGCGGCGCCTCGCGGCGCAGCTGCCCGACTGGCGGCTGGTGTCGACGGACAGCGCGTTCGTCGCCCCCGAGCACGACCTGGTCAACCGGCTGCGGCAGGACGTGCACGAGCACCTCCTGCCGGGCCTGGGCACCGCGTACTCCGCCGACTTCATGGCGAGCGTGCTGCAGACGGCCGTGGTCCACCTCAGGGACCAGCTGGACGGCCCGGACCCGCGCGTCCCGGTGCTCGTGGACTCGTACTACTACAAGATCCTCGCGAAGTGCCGGATGGCGGGCGTCCGCGACAGCCGCCTGTACTCCTGGTGGCGCTCCTTCCCGCAGCCCGCGCGGGTGGTGTTCCTCGACGTCTCCCCCGAGACGGCCTGGCACCGCAGGGCGGACGGGGCCCGGCTCAACGCCCTGGAGTACGAGGGCCGGGACGGCCACTGGGCGGACTTCGAGCGCTACCAGAAGAACCTGCGGAAGATCCTACTGGAGGAGGTCCGCGACGTGCCGGTGACCGTGCTCGCCGAGCAGTCCGACCCCGACCGCGCGGCGAGGGCCGTGCTGGAGGTGCTGGCCGCATGAACGTTTCCTCCGTCTGGCACGCCCCGGGCCACGCCGCCCGCTACCGCGAGCGCGTCTTCGCCGCCCGCACCCGGCTCACCCGGGACCACTCCGACCTCGCCGAGGCGCAGCGGCGCGTCCTGAACGACCTCGTCGGCTTCAACGCCTCCACCGCCTTCGGCCGGGCCCACGGCCTGGGCCGCGTCCTGACGATGGACGACTTCCGCTCCGCCGTCCCGGTCCGCGACTACGCCGACCACGCGCCGCTGATCGAGCGGACGGCAGCCGGCGAGCGGAACCTGCTGTCCGCCGACACCCCCGCCGTGTACTTCACCAGCAGCGGCAGCACCGGGGCGCACAAGAAGGTCCCCGTCACGCCCCGCTTCATGAAGACGACCTTCATGCCGTTCTACTACGCGGCCTGGGCCCCCCTCGTCGAGCACTTCCCCGAGGTGCTGGAGCGCCCCGACGCGGTCCTGAACCTCAAGCACGACCCGCTCACCGCCCCGCCCACCACCGCGGACGGCCGGCCCCACGTCGGCGCCAGCCAGGTCGACTTCGGCGCCCGGTTCGGCGAACCCCTCTCCGCCGAGCCCGGCACCGGCGCGCCCTGGGCGGCGCTCCCCGTCCCCACCGACCCCGCCGACCACCTGGAGCGGGCCTACCTGCGGCTCCGGCTCGCCGTCCAGGCCGACCTGCGCTGCATGATCGGCATCAACCCGGCGATGGTCGCCGCCGTCCCGTACCAGCTGAACCTGTGGTGGCCGCGCATCGTGAAGGAGGTCCGCGACGGCACCCTCGGCGGGCTGCCCCACGGCCGGCCCGACCCGGCGCGCGCCGCCGAACTGGAACGGCTCGCCGACTCCGCCGGCGGGGTGCGCCCGGCGCAGGTGTGGCCGCGGATGCGGGCGCTGTTCTGCTGGACGACCGGGGTGGCCTCCCTCTACCTGCCCGCCCTGAGCGGGGAGTTCGGCCCGGACGTCGCCGTCCTGCCCGCGCCGGTCGCCGCCTCCGAGGGGCCGGTCGGCGTGGCGCTGGACCGGCACCCGTCGGCCGGCAGCCTCGTCGCCTCCGCCTCGGTGTACGAGTTCGTGCCCGCGGAGGAGGACCTCCGCCCCGACAGCGACACCCTGCTGCCCGACGAGCTCGAAGCCGGCCGCGACTACCACGTGGTGTTCAGCCACGTCGGCGGCCTGTACCGGTACGCGGTCGGCGACGTGGTCCGCGTCGTGGACACCGCCGGCGGGGTCCCCCGGGTCGAGTACGCCGGCCGCGGCGGCCGCTCCGACGCCGCCGGCGAGCGCCTGCGCGACGCCGAGGTCGTCCGCGCCCTGCACACCGCCCTCCGCCCCGGCGGGCTCGCCCTGAGGAACGCCGCCTGCCGGGTCGAGCCGTCACCCGGCGGCACCCCGCACTACGTCTTCGCCGTCTCCCCCCGCACCCCCTGGCCGCCGGCCGGGGCCGCGCGCTTCACCGCCGCCCTGGACGGCGCGCTGTCCGCCGAGTCCGCCGGATACGCCGCCGCCCGCGCGGCCGGCCGCCTGGCCGCCCCGTCCCTGCGCCTCCTCGACGCCGAGGCCTTCGACCGCGACTGGCACGCGGCGGTCGCCTCCGGCATCCGCCCCACCCAGGTCAAGGACCGCCTCTTCCGGCAGGACGACGCCCTGTGGGGGCGTCTGACCGGTACGCCGAACGGCTGACCTCGCCCGGCCCGCAGGCCCGCCGGCCCCACCCCTGCACGAAGGAGCCCCCATGACCGTACTCAACCCCGTCGAACGGACCGCCCTGCTCACCGCGGCGCTGCGGGCCGCCGAGACCCGCCGCGAAGACCGGCTGTACGAGGACCCGTACGCCGCCGGACTCGTCGGCGAGGCCGGCCCCGAGCTGCTGCGGGAGATCCGCGAGGCGACGTTCCCGCCCGGCCGGCCGCGGACCCTGCCCAGCACCCCCGACTACAACGCCATCCGCACCCGGTTCTTCGACGACTTCCTCCAGGAGGCGGCCCGCGCTCCGGAGACGACGCAGATCGTGCTGGCCCCCGCCGGCATGGACTCGCGCGCCTACCGGCTCCCCTGGCCCGGCCGCGTCCGCTACTTCGAGGTCGACCGGCAGGCCGTCCTCGACTTCAAGGCGGAGCGGCTGCGGGGCGTCGAGCCGCGGGTCGACCACCGCACGGTGGCCGTCGACCTCACCTCCGACGACTGGGAGGACCGGCTCGCCGCGGCCGGCTACGACCCGTCCGTCCCCTCGACGTGGCTGCTGGAGGGGCTGCTCTACTACATCCCCGAGGCCGACGCGCACCGGATGCTGGAGCGGGTCGCGGCCGTCTCCGCGCCCGGCAGCCGCATCGCCGCCGACATCGTCAACGCCGCCGCGCTGACCCTCCCCCACATGCGGGGGCTGCTCGACGTCTTCGCGGGCTGGGGATGCCCCTGGGTGTTCGGCACCGACGAGCCCGAGGCCCTGTTCGCGGGGTACGGGTTCGACGTCCGCGCCGTGCAGCCCGGCGAGCCGGGGGCCGACTTCGGGCGCTGGCCCGACCCCGTGCCGCCGCGCGCGGTGCGCGAGGTGCGGCGCGTGTTCTTCGTCCACGGCAGGCGTCGCTGACGATGGCAGCCATCGTCATCGCCGGCGGCGGCACCGCCGGCCTCGCCACCGCCCTGGCGCTCGGCCGGCGCGGCCACCGGGTACGGGTCCTGGAACGGGGCGACGCCCCGCCGGACGGGCCGGCCGTGGAGAGCGCGCGGCGGTGGCGGCGGCCGGGGGTCCCGCAGGCCGTCCACGACCACATCCTGAACGCGCTCGGCGTGCGCATGCTGCGCCGGCACGCCCCCGACGTGCTCGCCGGCCTGCTGGCGCACGGCGCGCGGCTCCTCGACCTGACCGCGGCGGCGCCCGGCGGCCCCGCCGGGCCCGGCGAGGAGGAGCTGGTGACCCTGGTCGCCCGCCGCTCCCTCCTGGACGTGGTCCTGCACCGGGCGGCCGCGGCCGCGCCGGGCGTGACCGTCAGCCACCGCACCGCCGCGGCCGGGCTGCTGACGGCCCCGGGCGGGCCGTCGGGGCAGCGGGTGGCGGGGGTCGTCGCGGACACCGGGGAGCGGATCCCGGCCCGCCTCGTCGTCGACGCGACAGGACGCCGCTCCGCGTCCCGGTCGTGGCTCGCGGCGGCCGGGCTGCCCGTGGCGGACGACCTGAGCGGCCCCAGCCGGCTGCACGCGTACGGCCGCTTCTACCGGCTGCGCCGCCCCGGCGGCCCGCTGCCCGGGCCGCTCAACCGGGGCAACGCCGCCGGGGGGATCTGGGGCCACTACTCGGCCGTCCTGCACCCCGCCGACAACGACGTCTTCGCCATCACGCTCGGCGCCCTGCCCGGCGACCGGGCGATGGCCGCGCTGCGCGGCGCCGGGGCGTTCACCGCGGCCTGCCGGCTCTCCCCGTACCTCGCGCCGTGGGTGGAGGAGGACGCCGCGCAGCCGCTCGGCCCGGTCCGCGCGACCGGCATGCCGCCGAACGTCCTGCGGGGCACGGCGACCGACCGGCAGCGGCCCGTCGGCGGGCTCCTCCAGGTCGGCGACGCCGCGTGCACCACCGACCCGATGTTCGGGCGCGGCCTGTCCCTGGCCCTGGCGCACGCCTTCGGACTCGCCGAGCTGGTCGACGGCCGCCCCGAGGCGGACGACCGGCTGGCGCGGGACGCCGCCGGGCTCGCCGCAGGGCTGCTGCGCCCCTGGTTCGACAAGGGCGTGCACGACTCCCGGCTGCGCGTGCGCCAGTGGCGCGAGGCGACCGGGGCGGCCGCCGAGCCCGGGCCGCCCGAGCCGCCGGCCCCGCCGGTCCCCGCGGCACTGTGGGCCGCCGCGACGGCGGCCGCCGCGGCCGACCGCGCCGTGTGGCGCGGGCTCACCCGGATCCAGACGAGCCTCGCCACGCCCGCCGAGGTCTTCGCCGATCCGGCGTTCCTGGACCGCGTACGGGCCGCGGACGGCGCCCGCCGCGGGCCGGCCGCCCCTGACGGGCCGCGGCCGCCGACCCCCGACGAACTCCGGCACGCCCTGACCACCCGGGAAGGAGGATGACGGTGCAGCCCCGCAAGAACGTCCTGCTTGCCCCGGTCACGGTCACCCCGACCAAGCCGCTGACGCCCAGCCACCTCAAGGGCCTGCTGTGGACCGACGTGATGTACCGGGCCACCGCGCCGCTCGCCGCCGTGACCTACCGCTACAGCCACACCACGTACCACGTCACCGAGCAGACGGTCGGCTTCTGGGAGTACCTCGACCGCACCCGCGGCGAGACCGACTACGGCCAGCTCCCCGAGGAGGAGATCGGCGACCTCTACGTGGCCTACCGGTCCGAGGACCGGCCGCAGGACGCCGCCGTCCTGCGGCCCTACCGCGACGCCGTCGAGCACGGCGGCTGGGTCCACCCGGCGAGCGAGCGGATGCTGCGGCTGTGGACCGGGCACTACGAGCGCCTCGGCATGCACGACCCGGGCCTGCGCGAGCACCAGCCGCCGGGCCTGGGCCTGGAGGAGATGCTGGAGCGGCTCGCCGCCGTCGGACTGCTCCTCGACCAGCGGCACTGCGGCGGCCCCGTCTACCTCGACCTCACCCGGTACGGGATGCCGCTGCGCCGGATCGTCACCTCCGACGGCCGCCCCAACTACCTCGCGTGCGCGCTGCGGGAGCTGATGCCGCTGGTGCCCTGGTACGACGAGGTCGTCCTGCTCTACGACCGCGAGCTCGACTCCGACTACCAGCTCCTGAACCGGGTCCTGGCCCGGCTCGGGCCGACGGTGCGCCGCGTCCCGATCGGCCGGGTGCCGATCGACGGCCGCATCACGTCGGCCCGGCACGGCGGCTGGCACGGCCACACGGCGGGCGCCCTGCTGGACGCCGCGGCCGAGGCCGCCGGCAACGGCTCCGACGGCGGCGGGACGGACGCGCTCCGGCTCGGCATGCGCCTGTACTTCATCGCGACGCTCGGCCCCGGCCAGTCCCAGTCCTTCCGGCACGACCTGCTGCGCAACTGCCTGTCGGTGGCCGCCCGGCTGCTGCGCCGAGCCGCCGGCGAGGGCCCGGCCGCCGGCGCGAGCGACCTGCTCGGCGCCCTCGACCGGCACCGGCGGGGCCACACGTACGTCGACCCCTACCGGCTGGCGTCCTCGCTGCTCGGCAGGGGACGCCCCGCTCCCGATCCCGCACTCCTGTCGGCGGTGTTCCTGTGACCAGTCCCGCGACCAGTTCCCCGACCCGCTCCGCGGCCCGTTCCGCGCGCCCCGCGGCGCTCGCCCCGCCCGCGCCCCCGCCGGCCCCGGCCGCCTCCCTGTCGTCCGCGGTGCTGCTCAAGTCGGCCGCGGACCGGGTGCGGTCCGCGCGCCCCGAGCTGGCGGACCGCCTGGACCTGTCCAGCACGCAGGCCCTGCGGGCCGTGCGGGACGGCTTCCACGGCGGCCGCGGCGTCGAGGCCGACGAGGTCCTGGCCGTGGTCGTGATCGGCCGCCTCGACCTGCCCCGCTGGGTGAAGGAGACCTGCGCCTTCGCCCTCTCCCTCGCCCCGGCGGCGCGCGAGGCGTGGCGGCGCTCCTTCACCCGGACGGTCTACCTGGCGGGCAACCCGGCCAACCTGCGCGGCCGGTTCGCCTTCGACCACGTCGCCTGCGACGACTCGGCGGCCTGGGCGGCGCCGGCGCCCGGCTCCGCCACGGCCGGCCTGCGCCGGCTCCTGAAGGCGTTCGAGGCCTCGCACGAGCTGGCGGCCCTTCCCGCGGTCGACGTGACCGTGCCGGGCCGGCCGGGCGGGCGCCGCCCCGTCCACCGCGACCTGTACGTCGCCACCGCGAAGGTGACCGTCACCGACGCGCTCGTCCACGTCAACCACCTGCTCGCCGAGGCCGTCCTCGACGGGCTGATCGGCCCCGGAGACCGCCTGACCCTGCGGTTCGTGCCGCGGCTGACCGGCCTGGGCGCCCAGCTCGCCATGCTGCGCGTCGACACCGACGTCCACCGCCCGGACGAGCTCCAGGCGTACGCCGGACTGACCACGGAGGTCTGAAGTGCCGTCCCCCCGAACCGGCGCGGCTCCCTCGCCCGCCGCGCCCCGCCCCGTCCGCCTCGGCGTGCACGGCCCGCCCCGCCAGGCCGAGCGGATCGCCGCCGCCGCGGGCGTCCCGCCGTCCGCCGTGGAGTACGTCCCCTACGAGGTGGCCGAGCCGTTCGCGCCGCTGCGCGCCGGCCTGGCGGACCTCATGCTCCTCAAGTACGACCCGCTGGAGCCGGACATCGCCGTCAGCGGGCCCGTCGCCTTCGACGGGCGGGCCGTGCTCGTCGGCGCCGGCCACCCGCTCGCCGGCCGCGGGGAGGTCTCGATCGAGGAGGTCGCGGAGTACGAGGCGTTCCGGTGCCCGGGCAGCTTCCCGGCGCACGTGTGGGACCTGGTGGTGCCGCCGCGCACCCCGCGCGGCCGCACGATCCGCCGCGTCCATCCGATGACCACCCTCGACGCCCTCGCGGAGCTGCTGCGCGCCAGCCTGGCCGTCCACGTCTCGTTCCGGTCGCTGGAGGCCGTCCTCCCGCCCGACATCGCCGTCGTGCCGGTGCACGACCTCCCGCCGTCGCCGGTCGCCTTCGGCCTGCTGCGGGGCGTCGAACCGCCCGGGCACGTCGCGCGGTTCGTCGCCGCCGCGGAACGGGCGGCGCAGCGGTGAGCGCGGCCGTGCACACGGCGGCGCCCGGGGCGGCCCGCACGCATGCGGAGGACGCCGGCGGCCCGCCGGCGGTCCTCCTCCACGCCCTGCCGTTCGACGCGTCCATGTGGGAGGGCACCGCGCGGGAGCTGCGCGCCCGCGGCCACCGCGTCCTCGCCGTCGACCAGCCCGGCTTCGGCGCCGCGCCCGCCCCGGAGGGGCCGCCGTCGCTGGACGCGGTGGCGGACGCCCTCGCCGCGGAGCTCGACCGGCAGGGGATCGGCGCCGCCGTCCTCGCCGGCTGCTCCCTGGGCGGCTACACGGCCATGGCCTTCCTGCGCCGCCACCCGCACCGGGTCCGCGGCCTGGCCCTGCTGGCCGCCCGCGGCACCGCCGACACCGCACCGGCCGCGGAGCAGCGCCTGCGGTTCGCCGACGCGGTCCTCGACGACGCCGCCCGCGAGCGGCTCGTGGCGGCGACGACGCCGTCGCTGCTGGGCGCCACGACGCGGGCCCGGCGGCCGGACCTCCTCGACCGGGTGACGGGCCTGGCGCTGGCGGCCCCGCCGCGGTCGGTCGCCTGGACGCAGCGGGCCGTCGCCGCGCGCCCCGACTCCACGGCGGTCCTGGGCGCGGCGGCGGTGCCCGCCCTCGTCGTCCTCGGCGACGAGGACGAGCTGGTCCGCGCGGACGAGGCGCGGCTGACCGCCGCGGCGCTGCCGCAGGGCCGGCTCGCCGTCCTCCCCGGCGTGGGCCACCTCGCCCCGCTGGAGGCCCCGCGGGAGACGGCGCGGCTCCTCGCCGGGCTGCTCGCCCGAGCCGGGAAGGGGGGTGCGGGCGCATGGTGACGGCCGACCACGCGGGGTGGGGGTACACCGCCTCCACGGGGCTCGCGTTCACGCACGAGGAGATCGTCGACCAGCACTTCGAGGCGTGCGCCGGCCACTACCGGGAGGCGCTGCACGGCGTGGGCCTGCGGCCCGGCTGGCGCGTGCTCGACGCCGGCTGCGGCAGCGGCGCCTTCCTGCCGCTGCTCGCGGAGCTCGTCGGCCCGGAGGGCGGCGTCTGCGCCGTGGACCTGGCCGCCGAGAACGCGGCCCGGGCGGCCGCGCGGATGCGGGAGCACCCCGCGCGGGCCCGCGTGGAGGTGCGGCAGGGCAGCGTCCTCGATCTGCCTTACGAGGACGGCGCGTTCGACGCCGTGTGGTGTGCGAACACGACGCAGTACCTCGACGACGGGGAGCTGGCGCGGGCGCTGGCGGAGCTGCGGCGGGTCACCAGGCCGGGCGGGCTCGTCGCCGTGAAGGACGTGGACGGCACGCTGAGCACGGTGCGCCCGGCGGACCCCTTCCTGATCACCGACCTCTTCCGGCGGTCGGCCGCCTCCCCCGGGTACGCCCGCCAGCTGCTGCGCGGCCGCGACCTCTACCGGTGGCTGCGTGCGGCCGGCCTGGAGGCGGTGCGGCAGCGCACGGTGCTGATGGAGCACCATGCGCCGCTCCCGCCGGCGGCCTTCCGCTTCTACGCGAACGCGTGCGCGCGTTTCGCCCGGCAGGCGGCGGCCGAAGGCGCCCCGGGGAACTGGGCGCCATTCCTGGACCCGGCAGATCCGGCCCATCCGCTGCGCGATCCGGACGGATACATCAGCGAGGGCAACACCATCGCGATCGGCACGGTTCCGAAAACTCCTTGAAAAAACCCGTCCTCTTCTCGGCGGAAGAGGAATTCGACCCGATTCCATCCCCCGCAGTCCACCCCTATCGAATGGATCGAGACGTCATGAATGCATCGCGAAAGACCGCGGAATTCTCCCGCCGCACCACCCTGACCGGGGGTGCCCTGGTCGGAATCGGCCTTGCCGAGGGCCTGCTGGGCGCGGCTCCGGCGGCGGCCGCCGGCAGCCCGGCCGCCGCGTCCGCGGCCACCGCCGCGGACGCCGCCGCCGCGGGCGGGAACTCCCGGTACGCGCGCGGACTCGCCGTCCTGCGCGAGACCTCGGGCGAGCGCGGCACGGCCGTGGTCGAGTCGCTGAAGGACATCGCCCCCGACCTCGGGCGCTTCGTCGTCGAGTTCGCGTACGGCGACATCTACCCGCGGGCCGGCCTGGACCTGCGCGAGCGCGAGCTCGTGACGCTGGGCGCGCTGACCGCCCAGGGCGACACGGCGCCCCAGCTGAACTTCCACATCGACGCGGCGCTGCACGTCGGGGTGAAGCCGGCCGAGGTGGTCGAGGCACTGATCCACCTGGTGCCGTTCATGGGGTTCCCGCGGGCGCTCAACGCGATCGGCGTCGCCCGGACGGTCTTCGCCGACCGCGGCGTGGCCTTCCGCCCGCCGGTCATGAACGACGCCCGCGACCGCTACAAGCGCGGTGTCGACAAGCTGGTGGAGATCGACGGCCGGCACGGTCTGGAGGTCGTCGAGTCGCTGAAGGACATCGCGCCCGACCTGGGGCGGTTCATCGTCGAGTTCACCTTCGGCGACGTCTACCACCGGCCGTGGCTGTCGCCGCGGCGGCGCCAGCTCGTCACGGTCGGCGCGCTCACCGCGTTCGGCGACACCGCCCCGCAGCTGCGGGTGCACATCGGCGCCGCGCTGAACGTCGGCCTGAGCCCGGCGCAGGTCGTGGAGACGCTGATCCACGTGGTGCCGTACGCGGGCTTCCCGCGGGTGCTGAACGCCCTCACGGTGGCGCGCGAGGTGTTCGAGAAGCGGAAGGCGTCCGTCTCGTAGGGGGCCGGCCCGGGCCCGCGCGCCGACCGCGCGGGCCGGGGCCGCCGCCGGAACACCGTCCGACGAAGGGAGCGGCAGGCAGCATGCACACGGAGATCGCGGCGGACTTCGCGGCGCTCGGCGAGGACTTCACCCGCGACCCGTACCCGGTGTACGCGGCCCTGCGCGCGCGGGGCCCGGTGCACCGCGTCCGCACGCCCGAGGGCGCGGAGGCCTGGCTCGTCGTCGGGCACGCGGCCTGCCGGGCCGCGCTCACCCACCCGGGCCTGTCGAAGTCGTGGCGGGACGCCTCGCCCGGGCTGCCGCTGGCCCGGCTCTCGGCCGGCGAGAACCTGCTCAGCTCGAACCCTCCGGACCACACCCGGCTGCGCCGGCTGGTGGCCGGGGAGTTCACGCCGCGGCGCGTCGACGGGCTCGCCCCCCGGGTGCGGGAACTGGCGGGCGGGCTCCTCGACGCGATGCTCGCCCGGCCGGACCGGCGGGCCGACCTCGTCGAAGCCCTGGCGTTCCCGCTGGCGATGGGCGTGATCTGCGAGCTCCTCGGCGTGCCCGCCCTGGACCGCGCGTCCTTCCGGGACTGGGCCGGGCAGGCGCTGAGCAGCCCGGACCGCGAGGCCCGTACGGCCGCCACCGCCGCGATGACCCGGTACCTGGTCGGCATGGTGGAGGAGATGCGGGCCCGGCCCGGCGGCGACCTGATGAGCGCACTGATCCGGACCACGGACGAGGACGGCGGCCGGCTCTCCCCGGACGAGCTCATCGGCATGGCCTGGCTGCTGCTCGTCACCGGCTTCGAGACCACCGTCAACCTCATCGCGGCGGGCGTCCTGCTGCTCCTGCGCCACCCCGACCAGCTCGCCGCACTGCGCGCGGACCCCTCGCTGGCCGGCGGGGCCGTGGAGGAGGTGCTGCGCTACGAGGGGCCGGTCGAGACCACCACGTACCGGTTCACGACGGGGCCCGTGGAGATCGGCGGGTCCGCCATCCCGGGGGGCGGCGAGCTGGTGCTGGTCGCGCTCGCCGACGCCGACCGGGACCCGGCGCGGTTCACGGATCCGGACCGCTTCGACATCCGCCGGCCGCCGGGCGGCCACATCGCATTCGGCCACGGCATCCACTACTGCCTGGGCGCGCCGCTGGCCCGGCTCCAGGCGCGCACGGCCCTCTGCGCGCTCCTGGAGCGGGCCCCCGGGCTGCGCCTGGACGCCGACCCGGCGTCGCTCCCGTGGCGGGCGGGACTCCTCATCCGCGGCCCCCGCAGCCTGCCCGTCCGCTGGTAGGGCGGAGCCTGACGTTCCGCCACCACCGCGACACCCACCCGGTGGTCATACCACCGGTCTATGTGAAATCTTCATCCCGTGATGGTGACGGCAGCACTGTCTGCGGTCGCCTGTTCCCTCGCAGAATCGTCCGTGAACGGATCGAAACCCGCCAGACGACAACTCAAAGGGAACCTGACCACCATGACCAGCATTCCGGCCAGTGCCCGCACCACCGTCAACGGATCCGCACCGGCCCCCGCCCACTCCGCCCGCGCCGGCCTCGTGATCGAGCACCTCGACGCCCTGCCCGACACCCAGCACGCGCTGTTCACGGTCTGCGCCGTGACGCAGCTGGCCGAGCCGGCGGCCCCGGCCGCCGGACTGCCGCGCGCATGAGCACTGCCGAGCGCGAGCGTCCGGCCTCGCGGCCGGCGGCCGCGGACCGCCTGGTGGGCTTCAAGTCCCACCTGCGGCCGACGGTCGTACCCGGTGACGCCGCCTACCTGGTGTCCCGGCGCGGGGTGACCGCGCTGGGCGGCAGCCAGGCGGAGGTCCTCGTACCGCTTCTCGACGGCACCCGCACCGCGGGCGCGGTCCGGCAGGAGGCCTCCCGCCTCCTGGGAGCCGAGGACGCCGAGGCCGCCCTCACCGCCCTCGCCGACGCCGGACTGATCCGCGCCGCTTCCCCGTCGGCCGCCGCCGCGGCCGGCGGGGCCCTCGCGGCCGGCGCCGCCGAGGCCGAGGCCTACTGGGACCTGGCCGGGCTGGACGGCGGACTGGCCGCCGCCGACCTGTCCCGGGCGTCCGTCGCGATCGAGGCCCTGCCCGGCCTCGACGCGGCGCCCGTCGCGGAGGCATGCCGGGCTTCCGGCGTGGCCGTCGCCGACGACGCGGACTCCGCCTCCCTGTGCCTCGTCCTGTGCGACGACTACCTCTCCCCCGGCCTCGCCGAGGCCGACGCCGCCCACCGCGCGGCCGGCCGGCCCTGGCTGCCGGTCCGGCTCTGCGGGACCGACCCCTGGGTGGGCCCGTTCTTCCGGCCGGACACCGGACCCTGCTGGCACTGCCTGGCCGTCCGGCTGCGCGGCCACCGCCACTCCGAGTTCCCCGTACGCAGGGCCCTCGGCCTGGACGGGCCCGTTCCGCGGCCCCCGGCCGGGCTTGCCGCCGGGACGGCGCTCGCGGTGAACCTCGCCGTCCTGGAGGCCGCGAAGTGGCTCGCGGGCCTGCGCCACCCCGAGCAGGGCCACGTCCACACCTTCGACACGCTGCGGCTGCGCACGTCCGGGCACCGGGTGGACCGGCTCCCCCAGTGCCCCGCCTGCGGCGACCCCGGCCTCGTCGCCCGCCGGGTGCGCGCCCCGTTCGTCCCCGCCTCCCGGGCCAAGGCCCCGGCCGCCGCCGGCGGGAACGGGGACCGGGCGCTCACGCCCGCGCAGCTGCTGGCCGCGTACGGGCACCTCGTCGACCCGGTCACCGGGGTCGTCAAGGAGATCCGGCGGGCGCCCGGCACCCCGGACGACGCCCACGCCTACACCTCCGGCCACAACCTGGCCATGGCGTCGGCGACCTTCGCCGGACTCCGCTCGGGCCTGCGCGCGCTCAGCGGCGGCAAGGGCCGCACCGCCGAGGAGGCCCGCGCGGGCGCGCTGTGCGAGGCGGTCGAGCGCTACAGCGGCACCCGGCACGGCGACGAGCCGACGGTCCGCGACTCGCTGCGCGGCCTGGGCGCGGCGGCCGTCCACCCCGACGACTGCCTGCTCTACAGCGCCCGCCAGTACGCGGAGCGCGACCTGTGGAACGCCCGCGCCTCCCGCTTCCACTACGTGTCGGCGCCGTTCGACGAGACGCGGCCCACCGACTGGACGCCGGTGTGGTCGCTGACCGGGGGCGTGCAGCGGCTGCTGCCGACGTCGATGCTGTACTTCGCCCGCGGCGACGGCCGGGCCCCGGCCCCGCACCCGGACGACCCGTGGGCCGACTCCAACGGCAACGCGGCCGGCAGCAGCCCCGAGGACGCGCTGGTGCAGGGGTTCATGGAGCTGGTCGAGCGGGACGCGGTGGCCCTGTGGTGGTACAACCGCACCCGCCAGCCGGCCGTGGACCTGGACGCGTTCGCCGACGACTGGACCGAGCGGATCCGCCGGGGGCTCGGGCGGGCGGGCCGGGAGGTGTGGGCGCTCGACCTCACCTCGGACCTGGGGATACCCGTGGTCGCGGCGCTGTCCCGGCGCATGGACAAGCCCGGCGAGGACGTGGTGTTCGGCTTCGGCGCGCACTTCGACCCGGGGGTCGCGCTGCGCCGGGCGCTGTCGGAGATGGCCCAGCTGCTGCCCGCGGTGCGCGACGCCCGGGCCGACGGCACGGGGTACCGGATCACCGACCCGGAGCCGCTGGCGTGGTGGCGGAACGCGACCGTCGCCAACCAGCCGTACCTGGTGGCCGATCCGGCGGCGGCGCCGCGCACCCCCGCCGACTGGCCGGTGGTCCGTACCGCGGACCTCCTGGACGACGTACAGGCGGTCACCGAGTTGGTCCGGCGGAAAGGCATGGACCTGTTGGTACTGGACCAGACGCGGCCGGACCTGGGGATTCCGGTGACGAAAGTGGTCGTACCGGGACTGCGTCATTTTTGGCCGAGATTCGCTCCCGGCCGGCTATTCGACGTGCCCGTGGAACTCGGCAGACTGGCCGAACCGACACCGTACGACCAGCTCAATCCCATCCCTCTGTTCGTGTGAGCGATCGGATTTCAGCGCCCGCCCGACTTCCTCGCCTATGCTCAAGGTGGCTGCAACACGAAACGCCCATGGGGGGATTGACATGTCTGGCCGCCTCAAGTCCTCGGATGACGCATCGGAGGCGGTCCTGTTCGAGGGGATTCTGCGGCGCAGCCGGGACCTGCCGGCGCCGCGGATGGCCAAGGTCACCGTGGTCGTCGCACTCCTGTGCTACGTCGGCATCACCACCCTCAACGTCCTGGGCGCCGGCGTGGAGGGCCCGGCCCTGGCGGCCGCCCTGTTCTGCCTGGCCGCGGTCTTCGGCCTGCAACTGCTGCACTCCCGGGCCGGCGCCAAGCAGGCCCCCGCGGCGCGCCGGGCGCTGACCCTGGGCGCGCAGGCGGCCTTCACCTACCTGCCGCTGCTCGCGCTGAAGTCGCAGTGGGGCGCCATGGCGGGGTTCCTCGCGGGCTCCCTGCTGCTGCTCCTGCCGCCGCGCCTGGGCTGGTGCCTGTACGGCTTCGTGGGCGTCAGCATGCTCGTTCCGCCCCTGCTGGACGGCCGCCCCGTCCTCGACAGCGTGTACCTGGTGCAGACCACCCTGCTGACCGGGCTGGTCACCTTCGGGCTGACCCGCCTGTCGGAGCTGGTGCGCGTCCTGCACGAGAGCCGGGACGAGCTGACGCGCGCGGCGGTCACCCGCGAGCGGCTCCGCTTCGCCCGCGACCTGCACGACCTGCTCGGGTACAGCCTGTCCGCCATCCAGCTCAAGGGCGAGCTGATCCACCGCCTGATCCCGGCGCACCCGGCGAAGGCGAAGAAGGAGATCGAGGACATCCTGGCGATCTCCCGGCAGTCCCTGGCGGACGTGCGGCGGGTGGCGAGCGGCTACCGGGACCTGTCCCTGGAGGAGGAGATCGCCTCCGCCCGGTCGGTGCTGAGCGCCGCCGAGGTCGAGGCGGTCACCGACGTGCGGATGGTGAAGGTCAGCCCGCCGGTGGACACGGTCCTGGCCACCGTGCTGCGGGAGGCCGTCACCAACGTGCTGCGGCACAGCCGGGCGGCGTACTGCGAGATCACGGCCGTCGAGGAGGACGGTCTGATGACGCTGTCGGTCACGAACGACGGGGTCACCGAGGGGTACCGCGACGCCTCCCCGCACAGCGGGAGCGGCCTGGGGAACCTGGGCCTGCGCCTCCAGGCGGTCGGCGGGGAGCTGGAGGTCGACCGCGGTCCCGGCGACGTGTTCCGGGTGGTCGCGCGGGTGCCCGCCCAGGGGGCGGTCGAACTGGACCTGGACGGGTCGCCGGAGGGCGAACGCGGCTGGCTGGTGGCGTGAGCTGACCGTGCGTCACGCGCCGCCGGCCGGCGCCGGGACGGTTGTTATGATTGAAAGCGCAAAGATCGACCGCGCGGACGGGGGGCTCGCAACGGTGATCAGGATCCTGCTTGCCGAAGACATGAACATGGTGCGCGGCGCGCTCGTCGCCCTGCTCGAGATGGAAGACGACCTGGAGGTCGTCAGCGAGCTGGAGCGCGGCGACAAGATCCTGGCCGCGGCCCTGGAGGTGCGGCCGGACATCGCTGTCATCGACATCGACCTCCCCGGCCTCGACGGCCTCAGCGCGGCGGCGCAGCTGCACGAGCACCTGCCGGAGTGCCGCACGCTGATGCTGACCAGCCTGGGCCGCCCCGGCACCCTGCGCCGGGCGCTCGCCGCGCAGGTGTCCGGCTACATCCTCAAGGACGACTCGCCCAAGGAACTGGCCAGCGCCATCCGGCGCGTGGTGGCCGGGCAGCGGGTGATCGACTCCAAGCTCGCCGTCGCCGCCTGGAACGGCCTGGAGAGCCCGCTCACCGACCGGGAGACCGAGGTGCTGCGCATGGCCGCCCAGGGCTCGGAGGCGACCGAGATAGCGGGCGAGCTGCACCTGTCCACCGGGACTGTGCGCAACTACCTGACGACCGTGGTGATGAAGCTGAAGGCCCGCAACCGGGTCGACGCCATCCGCATCGCCCGCGACGCGGGCTGGCTGGTCTGACCGGCCGCGGGGCCCGCAGAAGGCCCCGCCCCTGTCAGCCGGTGGCGGCGAGGACCAGCGGGAGGACCTCGCCGCTGCCCGCCCGCCGCAGCAGTCGGGCCGCCACCGCGAGCGTCCAGCCGGAGTCGGTGCTGTCGTCCACGAGGAGGACGGGGCCGGGAGACTGCTGCAGCGCGGCGGCCAGCTCCTCGGAGACCGCGAACGCCCCCCACAGGCCCCGCAGCCGCTGCGCCGAGTTGCTGCGGCGTGCCGCGTACGCCCCGTCCGGGCCGGTGTGGTCGAGGGCGCCCAGGAACGGCAGGCGGCCGACGGAGGCGATGCCCCGGGCGAGCGAGTCGACGAGCCGCGGACGGCTCAGGGACGGCACCGCGACGACGCCGACCGGGCGGGCGGAGGCGTCCTGGACGTCGGGCGCCCAGCCGCCCGGCGAACGCGCCCAGTCGGCGAGCACCGCGACGGCGGCCCGCAGCACGTCGTCGGGGACGGGCCCGTCGGGGGCGCCGTCCGCCAGGAGGGGCCGCAGCCGGTTGCCCCAGCCGATGTCGGAGAGCCGGCCGAGGGCGCGCCCGGTCGAGCACTGCTCGCCGGCCGGGATCCGGCCCTTGAGCTCGATCCCGAGGGCGGGCATCCCGGTGGGCCACATGCGGCGCGGCTCGATCTCCACGCCGGGCCGGTCGAGCTCCCTGGCGGCGGCGGTCAGCGTCTCGGCGGAGACGGCGGTGTCGGCCCAGGGGCCGGCGCAGTTGTCGCAGCGGCCGCAGGGCGCCGCCCCGGCGTCGTCGAGCTGGAGGCGGAGGAACTCCATCCGGCACCGGTCGGTGGTGACGTAGTCGCGCATGGCCTGCTGTTCGGCGGCCCGCTGGCGGGCGACCCGCGCGTAGCGCTCGGCGTCGTACACCCACGGCTGCCCGGTGCTGGTCCAGCCGCCCTTCACGCGCTTGACGGCGCCGTCGACGTCGAGGACCTTCAGCATGGTCTCCAGTCGGCTGCGCCGCAGGTCGACGGCGGCCTCCAGGGCCGGTACGGACAAGGGCCGGCCGGCGTCGGCGAGGGCAGCGAGGGTCTGCCGCACCTGGGCCTCGGGCGGGAAGGCGGTGTCGGCGAAGTACCGCCAGATGGCCTCGTCCTCCTTGCCGGGGAGCAGCAGTACGTCGGCGTGCTCGACGCCGCGGCCGGCGCGGCCGACCTGCTGGTAGTAGGCGATCGGCGAGGACGGGGAGCCGAGGTGGAGGACGAAGCCGAGGTCCGGCTTGTCGAAGCCCATTCCGAGGGCCGACGTCGCGACGAGCGCCTTGACGCGGTTGGCCAGCAGGTCGGCCTCCGCCTGGAGGCGGTCGGCGTTCTCCGTCCGCCCCGTGTACGAGGAGACGGCGAACCCGCGCTGCCGCAGGTGGGCAGTGGCCTCCTCGGCCGCCGCCACGGTCAGCGTGTACACGATCCCGGAGCCGGGCAGCTCGTCGAGGTGCTCGGCGAGCCAGGCCAGGCGGTGCGCGGCGTCGGGCAGCCGGACGACGCCCAGGCGCAGGCTCTCCCGCTCCAGCGGTCCGCGCAGGACGAGTGCCTCGCCGGCGCCGGTGCCGAGCTGCTCGGCGACGTCGGCGGTGACGCGGGCGTTCGCGGTCGCGGTGGTGGCCAGGACCGGCACCCCGGGGGAGAGCTCGGCGAGCATGGCCCGCAGCCGCCGGTAGTCGGGCCGGAAGTCGTGCCCCCAGTCGGAGATGCAGTGCGCTTCGTCGACGACGAGGAGGCCGGTGGTGGCGGCGAGCTTGGGCAGCATCTGGTCGCGGAAGTCGACCGAGTTGAGGCGTTCGGGGCTGACGAGGAGGACGTCGGTGGCGCCGCGTTCGACCTCCTCGTGGATGGCGTCCCACTCCTCCGGGTTGGCGGAGTTGATGGTGCGGGCGCGGATGCCGGCCCGCTCGGCCGCCTCGACCTGGTTGCGCATCAGGGCCAGCAGCGGGGAGACGATCACGGTGGGCCCGGCGCCGCGGCGGCGCAGCAGGGCGGTGGCCACGAAGTAGACCGCGGACTTGCCCCAGCCGGTGCGCTGCACGACCAGGGCCCGCCGGCGCTCCCGCACGAGGGCGGCGACCGCCTGCCACTGGTCCTCGCGCAGCCGCGCGGCGCCCCCCGGGTCGCCCACCAGCTCGGCGAGTACGGCATCGGCTTCGGCGCGCAGGTCGGGATCGTCCATACCCCCATGCAACCGGATGCAGGGGCCGGTCGGCCAGTTCACTGCGGGCGACACCCCGCAAGCGGAGGGTGGCGGCCGGATTCTCCGCGGACCGCGGGAGGGCCGCGGGCGCGGCGACGGGCGCGGCGTCGGGCCGTTCCCCTGCGGCGGTATGAGTCGCCGTCAGTGCGGCTGGGCAAGGATATGAACGGCATACCGGCGAATTCCGGTCGGCGGTTCCAATTGCTCGTTGCCGCATGCTCTCGGCCCACGCGAGAATCGGAGTGCTCCCGCTCGGCTCGACGGCACTCCCTGGGCCGTGCTGCGGCGCGCCCCCACTCCAGCCGTGCCCGTCCGCGGGCGTGTACCCGAAGGGAGGACCGTGGCCTTCGGATTCGCCCCGCCCTCGACCGCGTCTCTGACTGCGACGGCCGGCGGCAGCAGCCGGCACGGAAGACTGCTGGAGCCTGCCGAGTGGACGGCGGCCGGCATCCCGCTGCTGCGCAGTCCCCGCGAGCTCGTCAGCGGCCTGCACTCGCGGCACGGCCCCGTGCCGTCGACCGCGGTGATAGCCGTCCTGGGCCCGGAGGAGGATCTCGTCGCGAGCGCGTCGTTCGTCCAGCGGACGGCGTCCGGCGACGGCTGGGACTACCGCAATGCGCTGCTGGCCGGCCTGCGCCGGGTGATCCCGCACGACCTGCGCCGCCGGAGCCCGGTGCGGACGGCGGTTCTGATGTACTGCCGCGACGGCGACGAGCGGTGGACCGAGGAGGACGGCGCCTGGATGTGGGGGCTGCGTGACGCCTGCACCCTGCACGGGCTGCGCTGCGGCGCGTACATCACGCTGACCCGCAGCGGCTGGCAGGTCCTCGGCGAGGGCCGCGGCGGGCGGCGCCCCGACGCCGGTTCGCGGCCGGAGCGGCTCGGCGACGCCGCGGCCGACTTCGCCGCGATGGCCGTGCGCACCGGCGGCGGCGCGGCCGAGGCCCTGCGCCACACCGCGGCACGCTGACCGCGGCCGCCGGGCCTGGCCGGCCGGGGCGGGTGCCGGAGCCCCCGGCCGCACGCCCGGGCGGGCGCCTGCGGCGGCCGGGGAGCGGGCTCCAGCGGGGCCGGCTCCTGCCAGCCCCGCCCCTCGCCCCGTACCGGGGTACGGGGCGTCAGACGCCCGCGCCCAGAACGGAGTTGATCTCCTTCGGGTCGCCGCACACGATCAGCAGCGCGCCGGCCCGGGCGAGCGCGACCGGCAGCACGGCGGCGGCCGCCGAGGCGGGCCCCCCGTTGACGGCGACGACCACGACGGGACGGCCGGAGGCGCGGGCCGCCTGCGCGGCGTCCGCGTAGAAGACGTCGTCCCCGGCGTCGTGCTGGGCCCAGTAGGCGGCCTCACCGAAGGACAGCTCGTGCGCGGCCCAGGGGTGGAGGTCGCCGGTGGTGAGGACGAGGACGTCGCCGGGGGCGCGCCCGGTGTCGAGCAGCAGGTCCACGGCCTCTTCGGCCGCGTCCAGCGCGCCCTCGGCCGAGGCCGGGATCAGCTGGATCTGGGGGACCGCCGCCGACACGGACGGTGCGGCGGGAGCGGCCTGCGGCGTGCGCGGTAC
>NZ_RPSE01000629.1:0-2231 GCF_003949955.1 Streptomyces sp. WAC05292 | reverse complement strand
GGGTGGGGGTGGGGCTCGGAGTCGGTGTCTGCGACGTCGGCGCCTCCGACGGGGCCACCGGCGCGCTCGCCGTACCGCTGGTGCTCGGGGCGGTGCCGGACGCCGCGGGGTCGCAGGCGGCGAGCGACAGGACGATGGCCATGGCGGCGAGGGCGCCTGCGCAGCGCGCCCTCGTCCGTCTGCCAGCGGGCAGGTTGGTCACAGGAGACTCCTGGGTGCGGACAGGTGCTGTGGACGAATCAAGCTACGGGCTCGTGGCTGAATTCGGGCGTGAACGAGCGAATCCGTGTGCGGACGGATGCCCGGGAGTGGCCGCGAGTCCGCCGAACCGGCATCGAGCCTCGTCACTCTGAGCGAACGGTGACGAGGCTCGCTTGCGCAGAAGGGCACCCTCCGGCACATGGCACGTCACCCGCTTGCCGGTCGACGGCCAGAAAGGCACACCTCCGCCCACACGGTCTTCCCCGGCGCGCCGACCCGCGGCACCACCGCCCAGCGGCTCGCCAGCCGCGCCACGACGAGCAGCCCGCGCCCGGACTCGGCGTCCCCGGACGGCACTTGGGAAGGGAGGCGCGGTGCGCGTTCGGTGCGCGTGTCGGTGACCTCGATGCGCAGGACGTCCGCCGAGCCCGTCAGCCTGACGTGGAAGTCCCGCCCCGGGACGTGCCCGTGGCGGACGGCGTTGCCGGTGAGCTCGGCGACGATCAGCGTCACCTTCTGGTTGGCCGCGGAGGCGTACGGGTGACCCCACGTGGTCAGGCAGTGGGAGACCAGCCGACGGGCGAGGCGGGCGCCGCGGGGCGAGGAGGTGAAACACATCGAGAACTCAAGGGCTGCCGGTGCGGGGGAAGTTTCACTGTTCACGGGGCACAGGCTTCCGGCGGCCGCCTACGCTGCGTAAGACCCGGAGCGCTTACAGGCGCCGGCGGTGTGCGAGGCGTCGGCGCCTGTCGGCGGTGTGGAGCGTGACGGCCGATACGGAGCCGCGTTGGCCGGTGGAGGTGATGACGGGCATGAGCGAACCCACCCGGCAGACGGCGTACGAGGATCCGGGCGACGCCGCGCCGGACCCCGGCTCGGGCATCCTGCGGGTCTTCGGGCGTCAGCTGAAGCGGTTCCGGGCCCGGGCCGGGATGGAGCGGACCGAGCTGGGGGCGAGGCTGGGCTACTCGGCGTCGACCATCGCCGCGTACGAACAGGGTCGGCGCGTGCCGCCGCCGCGCTTCATCGACCAGGCGGACGACCTGCTGGACGCGGGCGAGGTCCTGAAGGAGATGAAGGAGGAGGTCGCGCGGGCCCAGTACCCGGCGTTCTTCCGCGATGCGGCCAGGCTGGAAGCGGAGGCGGTCGAACTCCACGTTTACGCGACCAAGGCCGTGCCAGGCCTTCTCCAGAGCGAGGACTACGCCCGAGCCGTGTTCACCATGTCGCGCCCGCTCTTGACTGAGGAGATGGTGGAGCAACGCGTTGCGGCGCGGCTCGCGCGACAGGAAATCCTGACGAGGATGCCGTTACCGACGATCAGCTTTGTCATCGAGGAGTCGGTGCTGCGACGACCCCTGGGAGGCCGGAGAGTGATGCACGGCCAGCTCCGGCAAGTGCTGCTGACCGGCCAACGCCGAAACGTCGAGATTCAGGTGGTGCCCACCGAATTGGAGGAGCACGCTGGACTCGAAGGCCCCTTCACCTTGATCGAGACGCGTGACGGGCGGAGGATCGCCTACGTGGAGGGGTACAAGGACAGTCGGTTGCACACCGATCGCAAGCCGGTCCGCGAGTTGGAGGAGCAGTACGGCATCCTCAGGGCCCAAGCGCTCACTCCGCGGGCATCGCTGGTCTTCGTCGAGAAGTTGCTGGGAGAGTCATGAACACCGAAAAGCCCCCCGGGACCACGAATGAGTTGAGGTGGTTCACAAGCAGCTACAGCACGGGCTCCGGTGGCGAGTGCGTCGAGGTGGCCGGCAGCGCGAGCAGCGTCCACGTCCGGGACTCCAAGGACACGAGCCGCCCGGGGCTCACGGTCGGCGGGCCGGCGTGGACCGCCTTCGTCGGCTTCGCGAGCCGTTAGAGCCGTGACACGCGGGTGCCCCGGACTCCCGAAGGGGATGCTGTTGGCTAATTGAGGGCACGTAGCTTTCTCCGCCCTGCCGGCCTCTGGTCGGCAGGGCGGAGTGCTTCTAGGGGTGTGGTGCGGGTGCGGGCGCGGGGTCTGTCCGAGCACCAGGCGTCGA
>NZ_RPSE01000628.1:0-2242 GCF_003949955.1 Streptomyces sp. WAC05292 | reverse complement strand
CCCCCGGCCCCCGCCCGGGCCGGATAGGCCGGCCCGTGCCCGGCTACCGGTGCGCGGAATGCGGCCACCAGCGGATCGTCCACTCCGTCCTGCGCGGCGGCAGCTGTCGGGGCAGCCTCTCCTGCGAGTGCCGCGCGAGCCGGGCGGGCATTCCCGACGAGCCGCGCCCGGCCCCGGCCCCGGAGGAGCCGTCCGAGCCGGAATGCGCCACCTGCCGGTCGCCCTTCGGGGTGTGCCGGTGCGATTCCTGGTGGGCCCGCGACGACAGCCGGCACAGCCCCTGCGGCGGATGCGGCGAGTAGGGACCCGGCCGCACCGCCGCAGGGCGCCGCCCGTCAGCCCCCGTCGACCAGCGCTTCCGCCAGCACCGGGGAGAACACACCGGCCGGCGGCGAGCCCGCCGGGCATGCGGCGGAGTCGCCGTCCGAGTCGCCGGGGTTCTTGAGCCACAGCTGGTACTCGGCGCCGCCCGCGCTGCCGGCCCGCGCCGTGACGCCCAGCTTGCGCTTGGCCGGGTTGCAGAACCCGACGTGGCCGCTGCCCGGATCGCCGGGGACGACGTACCCGCCGTTGCCGTTGCGGGCGGTGTCGACCACCCAGCGGCTCGTCACCCCGAAGTCGGACTTCAGCCGGGCCGCCAGGCGCCTGCCGTAGTCGTCGGCGACGGCCGTCGCGTCGAAGTTCGCCACGTTGACGGACACGCCGCGCGCCGCCGCGACACCCGAGCGGTCGAGCAGGTACGCCATCCGCTCCAGGCCTATGCCCTGCGTGCCGCCCAGGTCCGGGCCGAGCGTCCAGGTGGCGTTGCCGGCGTCCAGGTAGGTCTGCACGAACCCGCCCTGCTCCCGCAGCCGCTGGGTCGCGTACCGGAGCATGTCGAAGCGCTGCTCGGCGGCGCCCTTCATGCACGCGTCGTCGGAGGACTGGGCCACCGCGTCGGGCTCCAGCACGACGATCGCGGGGCGGCCCGCGATGCCCTGGGCGAATGCGTCGATCCAGGCCTTGTACGCGGCCGGGGAGCCCGCTCCGCCGGAGGAGGCTCCGCCGCAGTCCCGGCCCGGGATGTTGTAGGCGACCAGTACCGGCAGCCGGCCCTTCGCCGCCGCGGCGCCGACGTAGTCGGACACCTCCGTCCGGATTCCCGTGGCGGGATTCCGGTCGGCGTCCCAGTCGCCGAACCACTTCGACGTGGTGTGGTCCGCGATCGCCGCCTTGATCTTCGCCGCGCGCGGGTCGCCCGGGTTGCCCGCGACCCAGGCCGCCGCGTTGTTGGCCGGGTCGGCGTAGAAGCCCTCGCGGGCCGTGGAGGTGGTCAGCGAGACGTTGTCGAGGGTGACGGCCGTGGTGGCCGGCTGCCCGCCGATCTGGAAGTTGAGGGCCCCGGCGGAGGTGTCGATGCCGGAGGTGAAGGTCCAGGTGAAGCGCTTGGAGACCGTCGCCAGGTCGACGGTGCGGTCGAGCGCCGCCGTGTAGGGGGCGCCGGCGAGCTGCGCCGTCGCGCGCAGCTTCGCCGGCGCGGACGCCTTGGCGTCGAAGGACAGCGTGTACGTCGCCCCCGGGCGCAGCCGGATGCCGTTCTGCCCGACGATCGCGTCCCACGGGTTCTGCGTGCCGCCGTTGGCGGTCGCGACGAGGGCGCCGCCGGCGGAGGCGATGGACGCACCGGCGGACCACCAGCCGGCGGTGCCGGCGGCGAACGTGCCGTTGGCCGCCAACTCGCCGTAGACGGGCTGCGGGTCGGCCGCCGAGGCGGACGGGGCGGTGGAGGCGAGGAGGGCGGCGGCCAGTGCGGGACTGGCGGCCGCGCGGAGCAGTCTGCGTGTCGTCGTCATGGTGGAACGGCCTTCTTCGGTCGCGGTGGCGGGCCGGCCTGGACGGCGCGGGGGCACAGCCGTGGTCGGGTCCCCCCTCGTGTGCCTGCCCGGGCAGGCGCACGGACCCGACACCCATGATCACGTGACCGCCGGCCCCGGCGCGACCCGGGATCGGGGCCGCCGTCCCGTCAAAAGCCTTCACCGGGACCCGAGTTAAGGGGCGGGTGGTGTGGCGCAGCTCTCACGGCTTTCCCGGATCCTGCGGCAACCCTTACGCGCGCGGCGGCAACCGAGAGCCGAACGGCAGCACTCATGCGGCCATCCAAGCACCGCACCGCCATTGACGGGTTGCCGACCCGTGGCAAAGGATCAGCCCCACCGGCGACCGGAGGGCGACTTCGCATGACGTACGACGCAGACGTGATCGT
>NZ_RPSE01000627.1:0-2253 GCF_003949955.1 Streptomyces sp. WAC05292 | reverse complement strand
GGGGGAGGAGTTGTGCAGGTCAGGGGCTACGGAAAGGGTGGTTCCGGGGGCTTGGACCGGAAAAGTGGGGGGCGATGCTCCGATCGGGCGGTGCCAGGAGGGGGGCTGCCTCTTCTGAATTGACTCTGGCTCAACTATGTTCGTATCTCGTCGGGGAGTGAGACCGAGACCACTGACCGTGGTCTACCCCGGCACGAAGGCGGGGATGTCTCCGGGGGGAGACAAGTGATTACCGGGGGATACATATGAACATTTCCGATTTCCATGGTTCTGCGGCCGCGCTGCAGAGCGAGACCAACAGCCGCGTCATCACCGGCGGCACCGGCGCGTCGGGCGTGCGCTCCACGCCGCTGCGCGTCGACGCCCAGCGCAACCTGGAGCACGTGCTCCGCGCCGCCCGCGAGGTGTTCGGCGAGCTCGGCTACGGGGCCCCGATGGAGGACGTCGCGCGGCGCGCCCGCGTCGGCGTCGGCACGGTGTACCGGCGCTTCCCCAGCAAGGACGTGCTGGTCCGGCGCATAGCCGAGGAGGAGACCGCCCGGCTGACCGAGCAGGCCCGGACCGCGCTCGGCCAGGAGGAGGAGCCGTGGCAGGCGCTGTCCCGCTTCCTGCGCACCTCGGTGGCCTCCGGGGCGGGGCGGCTGCTGCCGCCGCAGGTGCTGCGGGTCCGCTCCGCGGAGGACGAGGCCGAGGAGGCGCTTGAGGCGCGCGTCCCGCACCAGCGCCAGGCCGGCGCCGCGGGCTCTCCCGAGCTGCGCGTCGTGGGCGGCCGGGCCGCCGACGACGAGCCGTCGCCGGACGCGGGTGCGGGCGCCCTGCTCGAGGTGGTCGGCCGGCTGGTCGACCGCGCCCGGGAGGCGGGCGAGCTGCGTGCCGACGTGACCGTGGCCGACGTGCTGCTCGTCATAGCGACGGCCGCGCCGGCCCTGCCCGACGCGGCGCAGCAGGCGGCGGCGTCCGCCCGGCTGCTCGACATCCTGCTGGAGGGGCTCCGCTCCCGCACCGCCTGACCGCGCGGCGGTCGCCGCCGGCGCGGCGGCGACCGCCGCGGGACGGCGCGTCCGCGGACGTGCCCTCACTCGAACGGGTGAGAGGCGGTACGGACCGCCTTGCGGACGCTGCCCGGACGGGTGGATGGTTGCGCGAGTGGTCCGGCGCGCGCCCCCCGTGTGACAGGCTGGATCGGTGTACCGGTTGAGTCTGTCGTGCGGGAGCTTCCGCGATGAGCGTTGACGGTCGGGAAGAGCCGATCGGTGGGGCCGCCGGGGAAGCCGAGGCGGCCGGTGCGCCGCCGGGGCAGGTTCCGGCCCAGCGCGCGGCCCGGGGCAGGCATGCCGCACCCAGGGCGGGCAGTGCCGAACTCCCCCCGTCCGACGGCGACTTGATCGCCCGGATGCGCGCCGGGGACGACGGGGCGTACGAGGAGTTGTTCCGCCGTCACGCCGACTCCGTGCGGCGGTACGCGCGGACCTGCTGCCGGGACGCGCACACCGCCGACGACCTGACCGCCGAGGTGTTCACGCGGACCCTCCAGGCGGTGCGGGGAGGTGCGGGGCCGGATCAGGCGGTGCGGGCCTACCTGCTGACCACCGTGCGGCGCGTCGCCTCGGCCTGGGCGAAGACCGCCAGGCGTGAACAGCTCGTCGACGACTTCGCGTTGTTCGCCGAGCAGGCGGTCGCGGGAGCGGAGCAGGGCGGCGCGACCGGGCTGTCCGGGGACGACACGCTCGAACTCGGCGCGGACGTGCGGGCGATGCACGAGGCGGAGCGGTCACTGGCGGTGCAGGCCTTCCGGAGCCTGCCGGAGCGGTGGCAGGCGGTGCTGTGGCACACCGCGGTCGAGGAGTCCTCGCCCAGCGCGGTCGCCCCGCTGTTCGGGCTGAGCGCCAACGCGACGGCCGTGCTGGCCGGCCGGGCGCGGGAGGGACTCAAGCAAGCCTATCTCCAAGCGCACGTGAGCTCCGCGCTCAGCGCCGGCGGGGAGTGCGCGCGGTATGCGGACCGGCTGGGCGCCTTCGCCCGCGGGGGTCTGCGGATGCGGGCCGAGCGGGGGCTGCGCAAGCACCTGGAGGAGTGCGCCCGGTGCCGGCTGGCCGCGGGCGAGCTGAAGGAGGTCAACGCGGGCATTCCGGCACTGCTGCCGGTCGCGGTCATCGGGTGGTTCGCCGCCGGGTACTCCGCGAAGGCCGCCGGTGTCCTGGCCGGTGGGGCCGTCGCCGCGGGCGGGGCAGGCGCGGCCCCACCGGCCAGGAC
>NZ_RPSE01000626.1:0-2256 GCF_003949955.1 Streptomyces sp. WAC05292 | reverse complement strand
GTGGGCTCGTACGCGCTGCACGCGTACAGCGAGGTGCAGGCGATCGTCTGGGCCGGGTGAGGGGGCGGAGGCGGGAAGGGCGTCGGAAAACTGGTGCGGGAAAATTTCGAACCAGACAAAACGGACATGGCTGCGGTTTCCGCATGCCGAAACCGTCGGACCGGGTCCTGCGAACCGGGGGTAACACCTGCCCGGCGGCCTTCCAAAGCCGCTCGGCATCCGTCCTCGGTGCCCGGATTCCAAGGTCAATGAAGCTGGAAGATTCCGGACTCTCATCTTCCGGATGTGGAAACCGCAGGCTCTAACGTCCATTGGCATGACTCAGCTGGACGTTCGGCCCGCGGCCGAAGACACGGCACGCGACGTCACCGACGTACGCGGCAAGGGCCTCGGCAAGGGGTCCGTGGGACTGGTGGGCAGCGCCGTCATCGGCATCTCCACCGTCGCCCCCGTCTACTGCCTGACCTCCACCCTCGGCTCGACGGCCGGCGAGGTCGGCGTCCAGATGCCGGCCGTCTTCCTGGCCGGCTTCCTCCCGATGCTCCTCGTCGCCTTCGCCTACCGCGAACTCAACAAGGCCGTCCCCGACTGCGGCACCTCCTTCACCTGGACCGTTAAGGCCTTCGGCCCCCGCATCGGCTGGATGTGCGGCTGGGGCCTGGTCATCGCCACGATCATCGTGCTGTCCAACCTGGCCGGCGTCGCGACCTCCTACTTCTGGCTGCTGGCCGGCGAGATCACCGGCAGCCCCTCGATCGCGGCCCTCGACGACAACAAACTCGTCCACATCGCCACCTGCCTCACCCTCGTCGCCGTCGCCACCGCCATCAGCTACCGCGGCATGACCGCCACCAAGGGCGTCCAGTACGCCCTGGTAGGCCTGCAGCTCCTCGTCCTCGCCGTCTTCGTCGCCATGGCCCTCCAGAAGGCGTCCGCCGGCAGCTTCGACACCGGGCTCGACTTCTCCTGGCAGTGGATGAACCCGTTCGCGGTCGAGTCCATGGCGGCCTTCACCGCCGGCCTCTCCCTCTCGATCTTCATGTACTGGGGCTGGGACGCCTGCCTCGCCACCAACGAGGAGACCACCGGATCTGCCAAGACCCCGGGCCGGGCCTCGCTCATCGCGATGGTCGTCCTGGTCGGCTCCTACCTGGCCACCGGCATCGCCGCCCAGATGGCCGTCGGCTCCGGCGACAAGGGCCTCGGCCTCGCCAACCCGGACACCTCCGACAACGTCTTCGCCGCCCTCGCCGGACCCGTCATGGGCCCCGCCCTCGGCGTCCTCCTCTTCGTCGCGGTCCTCGCCTCCGCCGCCGCCTCCCTGCAGACCACGTTCATCCCGGTGGCGCGCACCGTCCTCGCGATGTCCACGTACGAGGCGCTGCCGCCCGCGTACGCGAAGGTCCACCCGAAGTTCAAGACCCCGGGCCGCGCCACCGTCATGGCGGGCGTCGCGACCGGCGCCTTCTACACCGTCATGACCCTCGTCAGCGAGAACGTCCTCACCGACACGATCTTCGCGCTCGGCCTGATGATCTGCTTCTACTACTCGCTGACCGCCTTCGCCTGCGCCTGGTACTTCCGCGCCGAACTGCGGCGCAGCGCCCGCGACCTGTTCTTCAAGGGCGTCTTCCCCCTCCTGGGCGGGATCCTGCTGGCCGCCGTCTTCCTCAAGACCCTGGTCGACATGTGGGACCCGGCGTACGGGTCGGGATCCACCGTCCTCGGCGTCGGCAGCGTCTTCGTCATCGGCGTCGGACTCCTCGTCCTCGGGCTGGGCGTCATGCTGGTCACCGAACGCCGCAGCCCCGCTTTCTTCCGCGGCGAGGTCCTCACCAAGTCGACGCCGGCCCTGGTCGTCGAAGACTGACCGGCTCCACGCGCAACGGCCCTGCCGGGCCCGGGGGTGACCCCCGGGCCCGGCAGGTCGTTGTACGCGGCATGAACGCCAAGAACGCCAAGAACACGAAGAACGCCGTGAAGCGCGGCCTCACGGCCCTCGCCCTCTCGACGGGCGCCCTCGGTCTGGCGGCCGGCGCCGCCCACGCAGACGGCACGAGCCTCCAGGCGGCGGCCCCCCTCGCGAAGCGCGTCGGCGACATCGTCGACCACCCGGGCCAGGCCGTACAGGACACGAAGACGGCCCTGGCGGTGACAGGCGCGGCGGCGGGCTCGGCCACCAAGTCCACGAACGCCTCCCTGGCAGGCGCGGGCGGAGCACTGCACACGCTGCCGCAGGCACCGGCGGTCAAGTAG
>NZ_RPSE01000625.1:0-2268 GCF_003949955.1 Streptomyces sp. WAC05292 | reverse complement strand
CGCCGGGGCCGCGCCCGCGGCTCCGCGGCCCGCCTGCCGGAGACCCCGTTGCCCCACCACCACAAGCGCTCGCTGCGCACACGGGCGCTGCTCGCGCTCGCCGTGCTCGCCGCGGCACTGACCATCGCCCTCACCGTGCCGGTCCGCCTCGGCCTCGACCTGAGCGGCGGCACGCAGATCGTGCTGGAGACCCGCCCCACCCCGTCCACCGGCGTCAGCCGTGAAACCACCGACCGCACGGTGGAGGTCCTGCGCGGCCGCATCGACGCGCTCGGCCTCGCCGAGCCCACCCTGGTGCGCTCCGGCGACCACCGCATCATCGTCGAACTGCCCGGCGTACAGGACCCGGGCAAGGCCGCGGACGTCCTCGGCCGCACGGCACAGCTCACCGTGCACACCGTCCTGGGCCCGGCCGGCACCGGTGCGTCCGCGGCGGACCCGGCCGCCGAGCGCGTCCTCCCCGACGAGTCGGGGCAGCCGCTGCGGCTGAAGGCCGCCGCCGCCCTGCGGGGGGACGACGTCAAGGGCGCCGCCGCCCGGTTCGACCCCCGGAACGGCACCGGGTGGCACATCACCGTCGACTTCACCGGCCAGGGCTCCGCCAAGTGGGCCGACACCACCGGCGAGGCCGCCTGCCGCCCGGTCGGCGACGCCGGGCGGCGCATCGCCATCGTCCTCGACGACAAGATCATCTCCTCGCCGGGCGTCGACCCGTCCGTCGCGTGCGGAGCCGGCATCGGGGGAGGAGCGACCCGGATCACCGGATCCTTCACCGACACCGAGGCCCGCGAACTCGCCCTGCTCATCTCGGGCGGTGCCCTCCCCGTCCCCGTCGAGATCATCGAACAGCGCGTCATCGGCCCCACCCTCGGCGCCGCGGCCATCACCGCCGCCGCCTGGGCCGCCGGCATCGGCACGGCCCTGACCGCGCTGTTCGTCATCGCCGTCTACCGCCTCATGGGCCTGCTCGCCGCCCTGGCCCTCACCTGCTACGGCCTCATCTCCTACGCGGCCCTGGCCGCCCTGGGCGCCACCCTGACCCTGCCCGGCCTCGCCGGATTCGTCCTGGCCATCGGCATGGCAGTGGACGCCAACGTCCTCGTGCTCGAACGCGCCCGCGAAGACTTCGCCGCCCGCACGCGCCCCACCGCGCGCGCGTCCCTGACCGCGGGGTTCCGCGGGGCACTGAGCGCCATCGCCGACTCCAACATCACCACGCTCATCGCCGCGGCCCTCCTCTTCACCCTCGCCTCCGGACCGGTCCGCGGCTTCGGCGTCACCCTCGGCATCGGTGTCCTGGCATCCATGGTCAGCACCCTGCTGATCACACGGGTGCTCGCCGACTTCGCGGCCGGCCGCCCCTCCGTGCACCGCCGCCCCCGCATCACCGGCATCGCGGACAGCGGCTGGACACGGGAACGCCTGCTGCGCCGCAACCCGCACCTGATGCGCCACCCCCGCCGCTGGCTGGCCGTCTCCGCAGCCCTCCTCGTCGCCGCGGCGTCGGGCATCCTCGTCCGGGGCCTCGACCTCGGCATCGAGTTCAGCGGCGGCCGGCTCATCGAGTACACCACCAGCCGCTCCGTCGACCCCGAACGCGCCCGCACCGCCCTCTCCGAGGCCGGGTTCCCCCGCACGCTCGTCCAGACGTCCGGCGGCAACGAACTGACGGTCCGGGCAGAGAACCTGACGAACGCCCAGGCGGCCACGGTCACCGACACCATCACCCGGCTCGGCGGCGACACCAGGAAGATCCGCGACGAACTCGTCGGCCCCACCCTGGGGGAGGAGCTGCGCCGCAACGCCCTGATCGCCCTCGGGCTCGCCCTCGCCGCCCAACTGGCCTACCTGACATTCCGCTTCCGCTGGCGGTTCGCCACCGCGGCCGTCGCCGCACTCGCCCACGACGTGCTCATCCTCGTCGGCGTGTTCGCCTGGCTCGGCAAACCGGTCGACGGCATCTTCCTGGCGGCCCTGCTGACCGTGATCGGCTATTCGGTCAACGACTCCGTGGTCCTCTTCGACCGCGTCCGCGAACTCCTCACCCGCAACCGCACGGCACCCCTGCCCCTCACCGCGAACCGGGCGATCCTCCAAACCCTTCCCCGCACCGTCAACACGGGCACGGGCGCCGCCCTCATCCTGACCGCCCTGGCCCTCCTCGCCGAAGACGCCCTCACGGACTTCGCCCTGGCCCTGCTCATCGGCCTGGCCATCGGCACCTACTCCTCCGTCTTCACGGCAACCCCCACCGCCCTCGCCCTCCAC
>NZ_RPSE01000624.1:0-2025 GCF_003949955.1 Streptomyces sp. WAC05292 | reverse complement strand
GTCTTTCCGGAGTTGAAAGGTGCGTCCCGCGCGGTCACCCTCCTCTATCCCCGGGCCGGGCAGCCGGGCCCGGGTGACAGCTCCGTCGGCGGACCGCTTCTGTGGCCGGCCGACGAGCCCTGGCCGACCTGCGCCGAACCGGACCACTACAAGCCGCTCGACTCGCCCGTCGGGCCCGAGCCGGTCGCCATGGTCCCGGTGGTCCAGTTGTACGCACGGGACGTACCCGGTCTCGACTTCCCGGCCGGCACCGACCTCTTGCAGATCCTGTGGTGCCCGCTCGTGCACCAGGACGACCAGTACGCGGCCGGCCCTCGTCTGCTCTGGCGCAGCACGGAGCAGACGGCCGCAGGCGCCGTTGCCGGGGAACCGCCGCGCCCGCACACCGCGGAGGAGGACTACCTGCCTCGCGCGTGCGCGGTGTCCCCCACCGCGGCCGTGGAGTACCCGAACTGGGATCTGCCCGAGGGGCTCGCCGACCTGCTCGGCGAGCGGTTCGAGGCCATGGAGGCGGAACGGGGCTACGACTACTTTGCGGTGGCCACCACGCAGCAGAGCAAGGTCGGCGGCTATCCGGGGTGGACCCAGCAGCCCGACTGGCCCGACTGCGCGGGCTGCGGCACCCGTATGGAGCACCTGGTCAGCATCACCGCGACCGAACCGGGCGGAGGGCGTTGGCTCCCCCTGGACGACCGGGACCCGCGCGGCGGAGCCGCAGTCCCGTCCTGGCTGGCCGAGGCCGATCCCGCCGTCCTCGACACGTTCGGGCACGGCATGTGCCTGGGCGACCTCGGCGGCATGTACTTCTTCGTCTGCCGCGTCTGCCCCGGCACGCCGTACACCCACCGCTACGACTGCTGAGCCCCGGAGACGGGAGAGGGCGCCGACCCTTGGCCGGCGCCCTCTCCCTGCTCGGACCGGCGCGCTCAGCAGCCGATGCTCAACGGTGCATCAGACGCGGTGCCGCCCGGTTCAGCTGCAGCCGCTGGTGGAGCCGCAGCCCTCGCAGATGTAGCAGGAGCCGGCGCGCTGCATCTTCGTTCCGCAGGAGAAGCAGAGCGGGGCGTCGGCGGAGACGCCGAGCTGCATCTCGACGAGTTCGGCGCTGGAGTGCGCCGTCTTCGGGGCCGGGACCGGCGCGGGCTGGGCCTGCGGGGCCGTGGTGACCGCCGCGAGCGGGGCGGACTGGGCCAGGGACTCCGTGTCGATCTCCTCGTCGAGCGGCTCGTAGGAGCCGGTCTCCAGGTGGCGCTGGCGCTCCTCGGCGGTGTGGATGCCGAGCGCCGAGCGGGTCTCGAAGGGCAGGAAGTCCAGGGCCAGGCGGCGGAAGATGTAGTCGACGATCGACTGCGCCATCCGCACGTCCGCGTCGTCCGTCATGCCGGCGGGCTCGAAGCGCATGTTCGTGAACTTCGAGACGTAGGTCTCCAGCGGCACGCCGTACTGGAGGCCGACCGACACGGCGATCGAGAAGGCGTCCATCATGCCCGCGAGGGTCGAGCCCTGCTTCGACATCTTCAGGAAGACCTCGCCGAGGCCGTCGTCCGGGTAGGAGTTGGCCGTCATGTAGCCCTCGGCGCCGCCGACGGTGAAGGAGGTGGTGATCCCCGGGCGGCCCTTGGGGAGGCGCTTGCGGACGGGGCGGTACTCGATGACCTTCTCGACCGCCGCGCGGATCGTCTCCTCGGTCTTCTCGGTGACCTCGGCCTTCTCCTCCTCCTTCTTCTTGGCGGAGAGCGGCTGGCCGACCTTGCAGTTGTCGCGGTAGATCGCGAGCGCCTTGACGCCCATCTTCCACGCCTCGAAGTAGATCTCCTCGATCTCCTCGACGGTCGCCGACTCCGGCATGTTGACCGTCTTGGAGATCGCGCCGGAGATCCAGGGCTGGATCGCGGCCATCATGCGGACGTGGCCCATCGGGGAGATGGAGCGCTCGCCCATGGCGCAGTCGAAGACCTCGTAGTGCTCGGTCTTCAGGCCGGGGGCGTCGATCACGTTGCCGTGCTCGGCGATGTGGGCGACGAT
>NZ_RPSE01000623.1:0-2305 GCF_003949955.1 Streptomyces sp. WAC05292 | reverse complement strand
CCGCGGCGCTGGCTGTCCGAGACCGCCGTCGACGACCTCGGCACCCTCAAGGACAAGATCGCCCTGACCACCCTCAAGAAGGGCTCGCTGCTCCAGAGCGACATGGTCGTCGACAAACCCCGGCTGCAACCGGGGGAGCAGGAGATCGCCATCATGATCGACGCGGCGACCGGCGTCGCCGGCAAGATCTACTCCGGCGCCAAGGTCAACATCATCGCCACCTTCAAGGGCGCCAAGGAGGGCGACCCCTCCCGCTCCGTCATCATCGTGGCCAACGCCCGCGTCCTCAACGTCGGCAAGCTCACCCCCCTCGACAAGGACGCCGACCGCCGCGGCCCCGCCGAAGCCGTCCCCATCACCTTCGCCCTGAACACCAAGGACACCCAGCGCGTCGCGTACGCCGAGTCCTTCGCGGAGCACGTACGCCTGGCCCTCGTGGCGCCCGGCACCGACTCCGCGCCCGGCGCGGGCGACCGCACGTACACCCTCGACGGGGACAAGTGAGGCCCGGATGACCACCCGAATCCTCCCCGCCGCCGGCGACGCCGACGCCGCGCGCGCCCTCTCCGCCCTCCTCGGCCAGCTCCCGGACGCCGAGCCGGCCGCACCGCTCCCCGACTCCGGTGCGCTCCTCGACACCCTGGCCCGGCTGGCCGCCGGATCCGTCGACGAGCTGCCCGAGGTCGTCCTCGTCCACGAGCGCATCGGGCCCGTACCCGCCCTCGACCTCATCCGCGAAGTCGCCCTCCGCTTCCCCGCCGTCGGCGTCGTCCTGCTCTCCTCCGACACCGGCCCCGCCCTCTTCTCCGCCGCCATGGACTCCGGCGCGCGCGGCCTGATCGGGCTCCCGCCCTCGTACGAGGAGCTCGCCGCCCGCGTCCAGGCGGCTGCCCAGTGGTCCGCGGGCGTCCGCCGCCACCTGGGCCGCCCCGCCGACGCGCCGGGCGGACCCGGCGGGCGCGTCGTCACCGTCGCCGGAGCCAAGGGCGGAGTCGGCGCCACCCTCACCGCGGTCCAGTTCGCGCTCGCCGCGGCCGCCGCCGGGCGGCGCACCGTCCTCGTCGACATGGACCTCCAGGCCGGTGACGTCGGCTCCTACCTCGACGTGCAGTTCCGCCGCTCCATCGCCGACCTCGCCGGCATCCACGACATCTCCCCGCGCGTCCTCCAGGACGCCGTCTACGACGACCGGACCGGCCTCGCCCTGCTCCTCGCACCCGCCGAGGGCGAACGCGGCGAGGAGGTCGACGACCGGGCCGCCCGCCATGTCGTCACCGCCCTGCGCGGCCGCTACGAACTCGTCGTCGTCGACTGCGGCACCCAGGTGACCGGCGCGAACGCGGCCGTCGTCGAGATGGCGGACACCGCCGTGCTCGTCACCACCCCGGACGTGGTCTGCGTACGCGCCGCCAAGCGCATGGTCCGCATGTGGGAGCGGCTCCAGGTCCGCAAGGCCGAGGACACCGCGATGGTCGTCAACCGCTGGAGCAAGCACACCGAGATCCAGCCCTCCCTCATCGAGAAGATCACCAAGACGCGGGTGGCGAAGACCCCCGTCCCCGCGGCCTTCAAGGAGCTCCAGCCCGTCGTGGACGCCGGCCGCCTCCAGGACCTCGACAACCGGTCCGCCGTCAAACAGGCCCTGTGGACCGTCGCCGGAGAACTCGGCCTGCTCGCCGCCCCCGCCGACCAGGCCGGAGCCGCCGGGGCGCAGGCCGCACTCCCCGGCCGGGACGCCGCCGGCGGCGGCCGGGGCTCCGGCGCCGCCGTCGCCGTGCGCGCGGCCGGACCCGTCGCCCGGCTGCGCCGCGGCGGCGGCGACCGCGGCTCCCTCGGGCCGTGGCCGCGCCGCGGCCGGGAGGGCTGACCGGTGGCCGCGCGCACACCGGCCGCAGGCCGCGGCCGCGGTCCCGGTCCCGGCCGCATCCGTGCCGCGGCAGGCGACCGCGGGCAGGTCGCCGTCGAGTTCGCCGGGATGGTCCCGCTGATCCTGCTGCTCGTCGTGGCGGTCTGGGAGTGCGTCCTCATCGGGTACGCCTTCTCCCTCGCGGGGAACGCGGCGGACGAGGCCGCCCGCGCGGGCGCCGTCAAGGGAGGCGGCGCGTGCGCGGCCGCCGCAGGCGAGCACATCGGCAGCGCCTGGGGCATGACCGCCGAATGCCGCGCGGAGGGCCGCCTGTACAAGGCGACCGTCAAGCTCGAAATCCCGGTGCTCCACCCGTCGCTGAGCTTCGGGGCCATCACCGGCGAGGCCGGCGCGGTGCGGGAGGAGGAGGACTAGATGCCCCAGCCCCGACCCCTGCCC
>NZ_RPSE01000622.1:0-2309 GCF_003949955.1 Streptomyces sp. WAC05292 | reverse complement strand
CCGGTACACCGCTTCCGCTTCCACACCGCCTGGGACCTCGACGCCCCGCCCGACCGCGTCTACGCCGTCCTCGCCCGCGCCGAGGACTACCCCCGCTGGTGGCCCCAGGTCCGCCGGGCCGAACGCACCGGAGGGCACACCGGCACCGCGTACATCCGCTCCGCGCTGCCGTACACGCTCCGCGTCACCACCGCCGAACTCCTGAGCGACCCCCGCGGCGGCATCCTCGAAGCGGCCCTCGGCGGCGACATGGAGGGCTGGGCCCGCTGGACCGTCCGCCCCCGCCGCGGCCCCCGCGGCACCACCGGCACGCGGGCCCTGTACGAGCAGGAGGTCGAGGTCCGCCGCCCGCTGCTGCGCCGGCTCTCCGGGCCCGCCCGGCCCCTGCTGCACCTCAACCACGCCCTGATGATGCGCGCCGGACGGCGCGGCCTCGCCCGCCTCCTGGCCGGCCCGCCGGAAGCGGTTTGAACCCGGGCCCGTGCCTCTTGTATTGTTCAGTGCGTTCCCGGGCGATTAGCTCAGCGGGAGAGCACTTCGTTCACACCGAAGGGGTCACTGGTTCGATCCCAGTATCGCCCACCGCCGGGACAGGCCGGTCCGTCAGACGACGGGCCGGCCTTCCGCGTTCCCCGACCCCGGCGGCGGCAACGGCCCCGCCGCTCCGCGGGCTTCACGCCGCCGTCGACACCTCCGGCCGCAGCGGCCAGTGCGGGTCCACCACCTCCGGCGTCCCCTGCCGCTGGAACCACGCCTGCAGCCCGCGCGCCTGCGCCGCGTACCAGACCGCCTGAAGCGTGTGCAGCTCCGCCGGACTCAGCCGCTCCAGCCGGCCCGCGAACCGCCGGCCCACCGCCCGCACCACCTCCAGCGACGCCAGCGCGTCCGCCGCCGCGTCGTGCGCCCCCTCCAGCTCTATCCCGTAGTGCGCGCACAGGTCCGCCAGCGTCCGCCGCCCCTTGCGGTACCGGTCCAGGTGCTTGTCCAGCACCCGCGGGTCCAGCACCGTCAGCGGCCGGTTGTCCAGGTACCGCGCCAGCGACGACGCCCGGTGCCGCCGCAACTCCCGGTCCAGCAGCGTCAGGTCGAACGGCGCGTTCATCACCACCACCGGCCTGCCCGCCAGCTGCTGCTCCGCCAGCGCCCGGGCTATCTCCTCCATCACCGGCGCCGGCCACCGCCCGTGGTGCTGGAGGTGGTCGTCCGTCAGACCGTGCACCTCCGTCGCCTCCCGCGGCACCGGGATGCCGGGATTGACCAGCCAGCGGGTCTGGCGGACCCGGCCGCCCGCACACTCCTGCACGACGAGAGCGGCGGACACGATCCGGTCCCGCTCCACGTCCACTCCGGTCGTCTCCGTGTCGAATGCGGCCAGCGGCCCCTCGTACCAGCGCGTCATGGCGAACTCCTCGTTCCCGATCGGCGGATGGGGCGCACCGCGCCGCCGCCCCCCTCGCCCGATTCCGTGATACCCGGCCCGTTTGCGCCGTACGCCGTTTGCGGCCGGTCCGGTACGGAGACAACTTCCCCGGGGGGCCGCACACATGAACGGCCGTCACCCCGACCGCAACCACCCGGCATTGCCCGCGAGGCAGGGGGAGCCGGCCATGGCACTCACCCGACCCGAACCGGGCGGGGTGCTGCCGGGGCAGACGGGCGCGCAGGACACCGCGCCCCCGGCCCCGCTGCGCGGCACGCTCGCCACCACCGCCTGCATGGAGACCCTCCAGGTGGGATACCTGCACGCCGTCGCGGCCGCCGCCGGCTGCTCGCTCTCCCAGCCGTTCCCCGACAACGGCATCGACTGGCAGGTCAACCACGGAGCGCCCGAGCACACCGTCGACGACGAAGTGACCATCAAGGTCCAGCTGAAGGCCACCTACCAGGTCGCGCCCGCCCCGCCCGGGCCCACCTTCGGCTTCACCCTCGACAACGAACACCTCGTCAAACTCGCCCGCACCCCCGTCGCCGTCCACAAGATCCTCGTCGTGATGCTCGTCCCGCGCGAGCGCGACCAGTGGCTCGCCGCCGGGCACGACCGCCTCGACCTGCGCCACTGCTGCTACTGGACCAACCTCGCCGGGCACCCCGTGACCGGCCGCCGGCGCACCACCGTCCGGATCCCCACCACGCGGATCTTCGACGACCGGGCCCTGTGCGAGATCATGACCCGGGTCGGGTCGGGAGGGACACCCTGATGCACCGCAACCCGCCGGACCGCGACCGCCGCCAACCGCCACCGCCGCTGCCGGGGCCGCCGCCCGCGTACGCCGCCCGCCCGGCCCGCCCCGGCGTCCCCGGCCCCGGCG
>NZ_RPSE01000621.1:0-2314 GCF_003949955.1 Streptomyces sp. WAC05292 | reverse complement strand
GGGCGGCCGGCCCGGCCGCCCCATACGCCCCGGGGGCCCCGTACGCCGGGGGCGGCTGGGCGGGGGCGTACGCACCGGCGCCCGCGCCCGGCAGCGCGCCGGCCGCCGGCCCGAAGGCCCGGGCGGCGTCCCGCGACTGCCGCTCGTGCACGACCGCCATCAGGAACGCCGCCGCCGGAACCCCGGCCGGCACCGCCGCCCCCGTACGGGCCGCCAGGTCGTCCGCGAGCCGCGCGGCCATCGCCGCGCCGACCTGCGGATCCAGCTGGCCCATCCGCGTCAGGTACTGCCGTACCGCCAGCCACAGCCCCTCAGGCACCGCCGACAGGTCCAGCCCCGTGAACCGCCCCGCCAGCCACGGCGGCGGAGGCGGCACCGGCATCACCTGCTGCCGCGGCACCCGCTCCCGGACGACGAGGGTCCCCGCGAACACGTCTCCGAGCCGCCGCCCCCGCTCCGACACCAGCGAGGCCGTGCACGCCACCGCCCCGAACGTCAGCAGCAGTTCCACGACCCCCATGGCCCCCCGCACCAGCGCGTGCCGGAACCGGATCGGCCCGCCGTCGTCCCGGACCACCCGCAGCCCGCAGGCCAGCTTGCCGAGCGACCGGCCCCCGCTGAGCGTCTCCACCGCGATCGGTACGCCGACCAGCCCCAGCACGAAACCCGACACCGCGACGGCGGCCTGCGCGGCCTCGTCCAGGGAGGCCGTCGCGAAGGCCAGCCCGACCGCGAGGGCCAGGTAGCCGGACAGGTAGACGGCGATGTCCAGGCAGTACGCGAGCCCCCGGCTCGGCAGCCGCGCGGGCCGCAGCCCCAGGACGACCGCGTCCCCCGTCACCAGATCGCTCACGCTGCGCACCCTCTCCCCGCGGCCGGACCCGCCCTCGGCGACCAGTCTGCCAAGCTGGCGGTGGAAGAAGTACGCCGGAGCAGGGGGAGCGGCAACCGGATGGATCTCGACGTCTTCGTCACGGCCCACCGCGCGGAGTGGGACCGCCTGGAACAGCTGCTCGGCCGCGGCCGCAGGCTGACCGGCGCGGAGGCGGACGAGCTGGTCACCCTGTACCAGCGGGCCTCCACCCACCTGTCGCTGATCCAGTCGAGCACCCCCGATGCCGTGCTGACGGGCCGGCTCACCCAGCTCGTCGCCCGGGCCCGCGCCACCGTCACCGGGGCCCGGCGCGGTAGCCCGCGGGACGCCGTCCGGTTCTTCACCTCCGCCTTCCCGGCCGCCGTGTACCTCAGCCGGCGCTGGTGGATCCCGACCGCGGTGCTGTCCACGCTGCTCGGGGTGCTGATCGGCTGGTGGGTCGCGGTGAACCCGGAGGTGCAGGCGTCCATAGCCGCGCCGGAGGAGCTGCGGGCGATGACCGAGCCCGGCGGCGGCTACGAGGCGTACTACTCCAGCCACCCGGCGGCGTCGTTCGCCGCACAGGTGTGGACGAACAACGCCCAGGCCGCGGCGGTCTGCCTGGTCGCGGGCGCGTTCCTGGGGCTGCCCGTGCTGTGGATCCTCTTCCTCAACATGGCGAACCTCGGGGTCGGGCTCGGCCTGATGGCGTCCGCAGGCCGCCTCGACGTCTTCCTCGGCCTGATCCTGCCGCACGGCCTGCTCGAACTGACGGCGGTGTTCGTCGCGGCGGGCACCGGCCTGCGCCTCGGCTGGACGGTCGTCGACCCCGGCCCGCGCACCCGCCGCGCCGCCCTCGCCGAACAGGGCCGTGCCGCGCTGGGCATGGCCATCGGGCTGGCGGCGGTCCTGTTCGTCTCCGGCCTCATCGAGGGCTTCGTGACCCCGTCAGGCCTGCCCACATGGGCGCGGATCGCGATCGGCGTCGCCGCGGAGGCGGTGTTCCTGGCGTACGTGTACGTCCTCGGGGGCCGGGCCGCGCGGGAGGGCGAGGTGGGCGACGTGGAGGCCGCGGACCGCACCGCGTCGCTGCCCACGGCGGCCTGATGTGCGGACGGGGCCGGTCAGCTGCTAGTCTCCTCGTCGTCCCGGAACGACCGTTGACACGGTCGCGACGGGGAGGTAGATTCGAACGGTTGCCTCGAACTGGACAGTTCGGCAGCAGCGGTTTAACATCTCTCTCGCCTCCGCAGGAATCGTGAATTCCCCGGAGTGCACTCGACTCCTCTTCAGGAATCCGAAGCCGGGAAATCCGGTGGAAAAGTTCTGATAGAGTCGGAACCGCCGGAAAGGGAAAGCGCGAAAGCGAAAACCCCGGAAAGCGGAGCGCGAAAGACTCTGATAGAGTCGGAAACGCAAGAACGAAAGCCCGGAGGAAAGCCCCAGTAAGTGTTACTGCGG
>NZ_RPSE01000620.1:0-2341 GCF_003949955.1 Streptomyces sp. WAC05292 | reverse complement strand
CCCTCCCGGACCCCGTACCGGACCTCCTCGCGACCCTGGGGGCAGCCCCCCGCCTCGCCGCACACCTGCGCGCCGTCCACGACGTGGCGTACGAGCTGACGACCTGGGTCGCGAACCACTTCACCACCCTGGAGATCGACCGCGAGGCGGTGCTGTTCGGCGCGGCGACCCACGACATCGGCAAGGTCCTGCACCCCGCCGAACTCACCGGCCCCGGCTCCGCCCACGAACCGGCCGGCCGCGCCCTCCTCCTCGCCCACGGCTTCCCACCCCGCCTGGCCCGCTTCGCGTACACCCACGCCCGCTGGACGGACCCGGCCGCCACGGTGGAGGACCTCCTGGTCAGCACGGCGGACAAGGTCTGGAAGGGCAAACGCGTCCCCGACCTGGAGGACCTCCTGACCGCCCAGCTGGCCAGGGCCGCGGGCACGGAGCACTGGGAGGCCTTCCTGCCCCTGGACGACACCCTGACCGCCCTGGCCGACACGGCCGAGTCCCGCCTGTCCTTCCAGTCCGCGTACCCGGTCACGCCCGGAGACCCGATCCGCTGACCGACTCGCGCCCAAGGCCCGGTTGACGAACGGCCTTTGCGGTCCGGCCACTCGCGGCATCCGTCCCGCTACTGTTCTGCTGTCGCGTCAGAACGGAGCTCACCATGCATGCTCTCCCGTACGACCACACCGGAACGCGCATCAAGCGCCTTCGCCTCGAACGCCACCTCACCCAGCGCGCCCTGTCCGACCTCTCCCAGGTCCCCTACAGCACGCTCACGAAGATCGAGCAAGGCGTCACGTCAGCGAGCCCCTACGTCATCGCCGCCGTTGCCCGCGCCCTCCGGGTCGACGTGGCCACCGTCACCGGCCAGCCGTACGTGACCGAACTCCGCGCGGACGAACTCGACGTGCTGATACGGCCTATCCGCGAAGCCCTGGACGTCTACGACCTCGGCGCCGACCCCGAGATCAGCCCCCGCGCACACCGGCTCCTCACCGACGACGCCGAGGCGCTCCTCGTCGCCGTGCGGGCGGGTGAGATCAAGCGGGTGGCCGGGGCCGTCCCGGGCCTGATCCAGGAGGCGACGACGGCCGCCCACCGGGCGCCCGGCCGCGAAGCCTGGCAGCTCCTGGCGAGCACGTACCGGACCGCGTACGACGTGGCCTCCAAACTCGGCTACTACGACCTCGCGGCGATCGCCTTGGCCCGCATGGACTGGGCGGCCCAGCGCGCCTCCGACGCCGTGGTCGGCGGTATGTACCGGTACATGCGCGCCCTCACCTACCTGCGCGAGGGCGAGTACCGGACCGGGGAGAGGCTCGTCTCCCTGGGCTTGCAGACCCTGGATCAGGCGGACGCCGGGCGGGAGCGGGACGCGGTCACCGGCCAGATCCACCTCGGGGCCGCCGTCATGGCGGGCCGCTCGAAGGACGCGCACCGGGCGGAAGGCCACCTCGCAGAGGCCGAGCGCATCGCCGCCGCCACCGGCGAGGCGGTGAACGTGCACTGGCTCGCCTTCGGCCCGACGAACGTGGCCGTGCACCGGGTGTCGGTCCTGGCCGAGCTGGACGAGTACGGGCAGGCCGCCGAGAAGGGCGGAACGGTGCGGATCCCCCGCGACTGGCCGGCGTCCCGCCGCTCGCACCACCACGCCGAGCTGGCCCGCGCCCAGATGTGGTCCGGCGACCTGGACGGCTCGTTCCGCAGCCTGCTGGCCGCGCGGAAGGCGGCCCCACAGCAGGCCCGGTACCACCAGACGGTCCGCGAAACGTACGCAGGACTGGAGGCGGCCCGCCGCCAGCTACCGGACACGTTCCTCTCGTACGGCTCTTGGCTGGGCGCCTGACGCCTGGTGAAGCCCTGGCCCCGACTATCCGGAATCGCGGATAGTCGGGGCCTTGCCGCGCCCCCACACTCGTCTCACCTATCGGGAGCACGACGGTCGGGAGCGGCCTTGCAGCACGAAACATCACCCACGGACTGGTACGCCCGCACGCTGCGCGACCCGGCGGAGGCGTACGCGGCATGGCGGACGTGCGGGGTGGCGGTGCTCCCGCTCGGGGAGCGCTTCGAGGCGATCCGCTTCCCGCAGGCTCTCGCAGCCGCAGCAGTCGGCTGCACCACGACCACGGTCGTGAACCTGGCCTTCGCGGACGCCCTGGAGGGCCCGATCATCCACGACCCCCGTGGCGGCAACTACTACCTCCTGGTCGCCCCCGGCACGCGCACCCGCTGGAACCGCACCCACCAGCGCCGCGCCGAATGCCTCGGCGCGGCGCTGGTGGGTGCGCGGCCGGCGGGTGCGCGCGCCGGGCCCCCCCGGCGGGAGGGGGTCGCGGCCGGGGGG
>NZ_RPSE01000061.1:0-23398 GCF_003949955.1 Streptomyces sp. WAC05292 | reverse complement strand
GAGCTGCCGGCGGGGCTGCGCCGTCCGCGGGCCGGCGGGGCGGGGCGGAGCCGGCGAGGGTGCCGTGCGGGCCGCCGACCGCCCAGGCGGCCCGGGCGCCGGCCCGGTGCAGGGCCTCCCGCACCCGGGCGGCCAGGACGTCCGCCTCCTGCGGGGGCGGGGCTTCCGGATGCGCGGGCGCCGGTGCCGGCCGCCCCGGCGGGTCCCCGGGCCGCTCGGCGGCGTCGCTCTGGAGCGTCATGGTCCCCCACGCTAACCACCGCCGGACCGCCCTCCCGGACGCGCCGCTGCGCGGTGCCCGCCGGCCACCCGAATGCCCCCGCGGCATGCGGAAGGGGCGGGGCGCCGAGCGGCGCCCCGCCCCCCGGGTGCGTCACCTCACCGGAAGCGGGGTCCCGGCCAGGCGGGTGCCTCCGGTGCGGCCGGTGCGCTCACCGTCACCGGGCGCGGCCGGCCTGCGGGGCCTGGTCGGGGCGGTCCGTCACGCGCAGCGTGTTCACCAGCGGCTTGCCGAAGCCGGAGTGCGTCACGAAGCGGACGTTCAGCACGCCGTCCGTGACGGTCACCGTGTAGCTCCGCGTCAGGGCGGTGTAGGTGCCCGCCTCCAGCGAGATGTCCAGGGAGGGCAGCACCTCCCTGCCCTCGACGAGGACGTCGAAGACGCGCCGGTCCGGCTTGGTGGACGACAGCTCCGCGAAGCCGAGCTCCACCGTGTACGTGCCGTTCGGGACGTTGTCGAAGCGGTACTCGTACATGCCTTCGCGGGCGTTGCGGAACATCCGCTGGTCGTCCGTGCCGGCGATGGTGCGGCCGGTGCTGCGCACGGCCGAGCTGCCCTGGTATCCGTACGAGCCGGCGGTGTACTTGCGGTCCGGGGACCAGCCGTCGCCGAGGGCGTCGGTGGAGGCGTAGTCGGAGCCGGTGTCCAGGGCGGCCTGGTAGCGCGGGACGACGACCTTGACGGGGACCGTCAGGACGGGGCTGCGCCCGCTCACCGAGGTGATCTTCAGGTCGGCGGTGAGGACGGTGCCGGCGGCGAGGCCGGCGCTGTCGACGGCCAGGGAGACCGCGGCCCGGCCGCCCGTGGGCAGGGTGCCTGCCTGGGGGGTGGCCGTCAGCCAGGGTGCGTCCTCGGCCACCGCGAAGTCCGTGCCGAGGCCCGGGTTGGTGAGGTCGAGGGTGCGGGTCCGCTTCTGGTCGGCCGGGAGGACGATCTCCACCGCGGGCTTGGCCGCGGTGACGCGCCCGGTGCGCAGCGACTGTGTCACCGGGGTGACGTCGGCGGCCTTCACGTCGACCGTGGCGGTGGCCGCCTCGTAGGCGGGGGCGGTGATGGAGACGGCCCGGGTGCCGGACGGGCTCTGGACGACGTACCCGCCGTCCGGGGCGGTCGTCGCCGAGACGGCGGTGTCGCCGGTGCCGACGGTGACGGTGGCGCCGGCGACGCCGTTGCCGTCGTTGGCGTCGAGGACGCGGCCGGTGACGACTCCGCTCTTGGTGGTGCGGAAGGAGACGGTCAGGCCGTCGCTGATGACGGGCGTGTTGAAGGAGTAGGCGAAGGCGTCGGTGCCGGTCGCGTTCTCCAGGCCGACCGTGGCCGTGGAGCCGCCCTTGATGCCGGTGCCGCCGGTTCCGCGGTAGGAGTAGGTGACGGTTCCGTCCTCGCCGACGGCCGCGGAGAAGGAGAACTTGTCCGCCTGGGCCGACCAGTGGGAGACGTTGCGCCACTCGATGGTGAACTGCCGGTGCGGGGCGGTGCCCCTGACGGCGGTGAAGACGCCGGAGCCGCTGCCGGCCGCGCCGACGACGAGGTCGTCCCAGAACGGGTAGAGCGCGGCGTTGGGAGTGGCGGTGCTCGGCAGGTCGCCGTTGATGTCGCCGGTGTGGGCGCCGCCGAAGCTGACGGTGCCGTTGGTGCCGATCCAGGCCTGCCCGTACGTCTTGCCGTACAGCGGCAGCGGGAAGGGCAGGTCGACGCGCTCGGTGGTGTTGTCGCCGGTCAGGGCGAGCTGCCGGTCACCGGTGGGCTGGTCCGTGCCGGTGGAGGCGGCGCAGGCGTAGCCGTAGGTGTCGGTGCGTTCGGGCAGGGCGACCTCGACCGCGGTGTCGCCGGCGACGGTGGCGCGGGCGGTGCCGGGGCTCACGCAGCGGGAGGAGTGGGTGGCCCGCAGGTCGTAGGTGCCGTGCGGCAGGGTGACCTCGAAGCGGCCCCGGTCGTCGGCGGTCGCCGTGACCGGCGTGTCCGCGATGGTGACGGTGGCGCCCGCGGCCGGCCCGGACGGCGCGGTGACGGTGCCGGTGAGCTTGCCGGAGGGGGCCTGGGTGAGGGTGAGGTCGCCGGTGGCGGTGGTGTTCTCGGCGACTGTCGCGGTGGCGGTCTCCTGGCCGTAGCCGAACTTGGCCGCGGTCAGGGTGTACGTGCCGACGGAGAGGGAGCGGAAGGCGTAGGTGCCGTCGGCGGCGGTGGTCGTCGTACGGCTGATCGGGCCGGTGGCGGTGACCTTGGCGCCGGCGACGGGGGCTCCGCCGGAGGTCACGGTTCCGCCGAGGCCGCCGGTCGGGCCGCGGGGGGCGTTGGAGACGGCGGCGAGCGCGTCGAGCTTGCCCTCGCCGAAGACGTTGTTGTTGGCGGCGGTCCCGCCGCACTGGCCGTTGTCGGTGTCCTGGGCGGTGGCGCCGAGGAGCTGCTCCGTCTGGGCGATGTCGCCTTCGAGGGCGGGGGCGGCGGACCAGAGCAGGGCCACCGTGGCCGCGGTGTGCGGCGAGGCCATCGAGGTGCCGGAGAAGGCCTCGTAGGCGCCGCCGGGCACGGAGGAGCGGACGTTCACGCCCGGGGCAGCGATGTTCGGCTTGACGATGCCGCCGGGGCCCGCGCCGCGGGAGGAGAAGGAGGCGATGGTGCCGTTGACGTCGAAGGCGCCGGAGCTGTACGAGGCGGCGTAGTCGCCGGGTGAGCCGCTGGTGGAGCAGCCGGGGCCGGCGTTGCCGTTGGAGAAGGCCGGGAAGATGCCGGCGGCCCGCCAGGTGTCGACGACCTGCCGGTACCAGTCGTCGTGCGCCGCGCTGCCCCAGGAGTTGTTGACGACGTGCGGGGCGAGGTCGGGCCGCGGGTTCCGGCCGTTCAGGTCGGTCGGGGCGACGATCCACTGGCCGGCGGCGAGCAGCGAGGCCTCGGAGCAGGAGTTGGTCTCGCAGCCCTTGGCGGCGATCCACTTGGCGCCGGGGGCCACGCCGATCTTGTTGGCGCCGCCGTCGTCGCCGACCATCGTGCCCATGGTGTGGGTGCCGTGGTCGTTGTTGTCGCAGGGCGCCGCGGTGGGGCAGACGCCGGCCGGGTCGAACCAGTTGTGGTTGTGGTCGAGGCTGCCGTCCGCGCTCCTGCCGCGGTACTGGCCGGCGACGGCCGGGTGGGTGTGGTCGACGCCGCTGTCGATGTTGGCGACGACGATGCCCTCGCCGCGCACGCCGAGCTGTTCCCACACCTGCGGGGCCTTGACGCGGTCGATGTTCCACTCGACGGCGTCGGCCGCGGCCTTCTCCCGCTTCCCCTCGGCGGGGGTGGGGAGGGTGATCCGGTCGTCGGCGTCGATCCGGGACACCTCGGGGCGCTGGGCGAGCGTGCCCGCGAGCTTCTCGGTGCCGACGACGCGGACCGCGTTGACGATCCAGAAGGAGGTGTACTCCGCCTTGGCGTTGTCCAGGGCCTTGCGGACCTCGGCCTGGGTGCGCGCGGCGTGGTCGCGCTTGGTTCGCAGAACCGTTTCCGCCTTGGCGGTCCGGGTGGTCTGGCGCGCGGCCGCGGTCAGGTCGGCCGCGCTGTCCAGGTAGACCCAGAAGACCGCCTTGGCGGAGTCGCCGAGCTGGGCGCGGAGCTTGGGCTCGATCTTGCGCTCGGCCGCGCCCGGGGAGGGTGCGGGGTCCGGTGCGGCGGCGGCGGCTCCGGCGCCCAGGGGCAGGAGCAGTGCTGCGGTGAGGGCGGCCAGTGCCGCGCGTAAGGATCGTCGTGTGTTGCGTTGGGCCACGTGTGGTCTCCTCGTACGCCGTGTGCAGGTTGTGCGGATAAGGCGTGCGTGACGTGCGCGGTCATGGTGAAGGAGAGTCATGCCCATTACAAGAGCGCCTTACGAGCCGCATGCGCGCCCGCCGGGTGGCCCTTGCCCGCCGGGCGCGCGAGCCTGGGGACGTGACCGGTTCCGCACCCTCCGGACCCGCTTCGGCGGGTGAGCCCGCCGGGCCGTCCGCCGCCGGCGGGGCCCCGGGCGGCGTCCCCCTCGCGACCGCGCGGGGGCGGTGGATCGTGTCGGTCACGGTGCTGGGCTCGACGATGGCCCTGCTCGACTCGACCGTCGTCAACGTGGCGTTGCCCCGGATCGGGCAGGACCTCGGCGCCGACCTGGCCGTCCTGCAGTGGACCGTCAACGCCTACCTGCTCACCCTGGCCGGCCTGATCCTCGTCGGCGGCGCCCTCGGCGACCGGTTCGGGCGGCGGCGGATCTTCGTGCTCGGCGTCGTGTGGTTCGCGGCCAGCTCCCTGCTGTGCGGACTCGCCCCGAACGCGGGCGTCCTGATCGCCGCCCGAGCCCTCCAGGGGATCGGCGGGGCCCTGCTGACTCCCGGTTCGCTGGCCCTGATCCAGGGCTCCATCGCCCCCGGCGACCGCGCCCGCGCCGTGGGCTTGTGGTCCGGGTTCGGCGGGGTGGGCGCGGCCGTCGGGCCGTTCCTGGGCGGCTGGCTGGTGGACGGGCCCGGCTGGCGCTGGGTGTTCCTGCTGAACGTGCCGCTGGCCGCGGTGTGCGTGCCGGCAGCCCTGCGGCACGTGCCCGAGTCCCGCGACCCCGCGGCGCACGGCCGGTTCGACGTGCTCGGCGCCTTCCTCGGCGCGAGCGCCCTCGCCCTGCTGACGTACGCGCTGATCGAGGCCCGGTCCGGGGCCGCCCTGGTGACCGCCTCGGCCGTCGGCGCGGTGCTGCTCGGAGCCGCGTTCGTGTACGTCGAGCGGACGCGGGCCCACCCCATGGTGCCGCCGGACATCTTCGCGTCCCGGCTGTTCACCGCGGTCAACCTGGTCACCCTGTGCGTGTACGCGGCGTTCGGCGGATTCTTCTTCCTGGTCGTGCTCCAGCTCCAGGTGGTCTGCGGGTACTCCGCCCTCGCCTCCGGGGCCGCGCTGCTCCCGCCGACCGTGCTGATGCTGCTGCTGTCGGCCCGGTCGGGCGCCCTCGGGGAGCGGATCGGGCCGCGGATCCCGCTCACCGCCGGCCCGCTGCTGTGCGCCGGCGGGATGCTGCTGATGCTGCGGGCCGGGCCGGGCGCCCCGTACGCGACGGACGTGCTGCCCGCCATGGTCGTCCTCGGGCTCGGCATGGTGACGCTGGTCGCACCGCTGACGGAGGCCGTGCTGGCCTCGGTGGACCCGGGCCGCGCGGGCCTGGCCAGCGGCATCAACAACGCCGTCGCACGCGCGGCCGGGCTCCTCGCGGTGGCCGCGCTCCCCCTGCTGGCCGGAATGGGCCCGGAGGCGTACCGCTCGGCGGACCTCTTCGACGAGGCGTTCGGGCGCTCCATGGTGTGGTGCGCGGGGGTGCTGGTGGCGGGCGCCGCCCTGGCCTGGGCGACGGTGCGCCGCCCGCGGCCCCCAGCCTCGTGCCACCCGCAGTGCCGCACCCACTGCTCGCTGTCCGCTCCCCCGTTGGAACCGCCGCCCGGGGGCACGGGCTCCGCCGCCCCGCCCGCCGCCTGACCCGCGCGCCTCCCCGACGGCCCGGAAGTTACCGGGACGTGTGTCGTGACTTCACTCGCAGCTGGCAGTAGAACTCGTTGCACCGCCAGAGAGTGAGGAACGTCACATGACCCACCACCCCCTGCAAGGAAAAGGATCGCCAGGGATCTCCCGGCGTGGATTCATCGCTGGAACAGGTTCTCTTCTCGGTGCCGTGGCGCTGTCCGGCGCCGCCACCGCCCCCGCCCGCGCCGCGACGCACCCCGCGGCCGCGGCCGGCCCCCTCGTGTCCGGCGCGCACGTACCGGTACTCGTGATCGGCACCGGCTACGGCGGCTCGGTGGCCGCGCTGCGGCTCGCCCAGGCCGGTGTCCCCGTCCACATGGTGGAGATGGGCATGGCGTGGGACACGCCCGGGCCGGACGGCAAGGTCTTCTGCCACACGACCAGCCCCGACCGGCGCTCGTACTGGCTGCGCACGCGCACCAAGCAGCCCCTCAGCAGCTTCCTCGGCTTCCCCCTCGACAAGGACATCCCCCGCTACACCGGGATCCTCGACGCCGAGGAGCTGGGCGGGATCACCGTCTACCAGGGCCGCGGCGTCGGCGGCGGCTCCCTCGTCAACGGCGGGATGGCCGTCACCCCCAGGCGCCCGAACTTCGCCGCCGTGCTGCCGACGGTCGACGCCGAGGAGATGTACACGACCTACTACCCGCGGGCCAACGCCGAGCTGGGCGTCGGCCTCGTCGACCCGGACTGGTTCGACACCGCGGCCTGCTACCAGTACGCCCGCGTCGGCCGCAGGCACGCCCAGCGCGCCGGATTCCCCTTCGTGTTCGTGCCCGACGTGTACGACTGGGAGTACATGGAGCAGGAGGCCGCCGGGACCGTCCCGAAGTCGGCGGTAGCCGGGGAGATCCTCTACGGCAACAACCACGGCAAGAAGTCCCTCCAGCAGACCTACCTCGCCCGGGCCGCGGCCACCGGCCGGGTCACCGTCTCGGCCCTCCACCGGGTCACCTCCGTCGCGCCCGCGCCGGGCGGCGGCTACACCGTCGCCGTCGACCAGCTCGACACCGGCGGCGCCACCACCGCCGCCAAGACCGTGACCGCGGACCGCGTCTTCTTCGCCGCCGGCAGCGTCGGCACCAGCAAGCTCCTCGTCAGGCTCCGGGCCACGGGCGCCCTGCCCGGCCTCAACGACGAGATCGGCCGGCACTGGGGCGAGAACGGCAACGTCATGTGCGGCCGCGCCAACCACCTGTGGGACCCCACGGGCAAGGTGCAGGCAGCCATCCCCTGCGGGGGCATCGACAACTGGGACGCCGGCGGCGCCTTCGCCGAGGTGGCACCGCTGCCGACCGGCATCGAGACGTACGCCTCGTTCTACCTGTCCATCACCCGCAACCCGCACCGCGGCCGCTTCACTTACAACCCGGCGACGGGCGCCGTCGAACTCGACTGGCAGCGGGCCTGGAAGCAGCCCTCCATCGACATGGCGAAAACGATCTTCGACCGGATCAACGCGAAGGAGGGCACGATCTACCGCTCCGACCTGTTCGGCGCCGGCAAGGTCTGGGGCGACCACCTCACCTACCACCCGCTCGGCGGCGCGGTACTCGACAAGGCCACCGACAACCACGGCCGGCTCCACGGCCACGCGGGCCTCTACGTGATCGACGGCGCGCTGATCCCCGGGAACACCAGCGTCAACCCGTTCGTCACCATCACCGCGCTCGCCGAGCGCAACATCGAGCACATCATCGCCAACGACCTGTAGCGCGGCCCGCCCGCGCGGACGACCGGGGCCGCCCGACCGGCCGGCCCCGCACCGCCGCCGCGCCGTCAGTGCCCGGGCAGCACGCACACGCCGTCGAGGCCCAGCACGCGGTTGAGCCGGCCGAACGCCAGCCACGAGCCGATGCTCATGGTCAGCTCCACGATCTCCACCTGGCTGTACCGCGCGCCCATCCGCTCCCAGAACCCGTCGTCCAGGCCGTGGTGGTCGAGGACGTACCGCTCCGCGTACTCGGCGGCCAGCCGGGTCCGCTCGTCGAAGCGGTCCGTGGTGCGCCACTCGGCGACCGCGTCCGCGAACTCCTCCTCGACCTTCAGCCCGTCGCGCTCGGTGCGCCAGTCGAGGCAGAACATGCAGCCGTTGATCTGCGCCACCCGCAGCCGCGCCGCCTCGAACTCCCGCAGCCCCAGCGTCGTGTGGGCGTACACGGCGAGCGAGAAGGCGGCGGCGGCCGGCCCGATCCCGGGGACCATGTCGCCCCACACGTACTCGATCGGGTGCCGCCCCTCCGGGACGTCGATCCTCATGTCCGTCATGCCCGTTCCCTTCCGAGTCGGCCGACGGCGGGGCGCAGCGGCACGTCGAGGGCGTCGTAGAGGCCGGGTTCGGCGTCCGCGAGCCAGTCGATCGCGCCGACCAGGCGGCCGACGGCGGTGGCGTTGCCTCCCGCGGAGCGGTTCTCGCCGTCGTCCTCGGCCTCGACGGTGACCTCGATCCGCGGCCGGCCCTCGATGACCACGCGGTGCGCGCCGTCCCCGCCTCCCGGCGGCAGCGGCCAGTCCGGGGCGCAGGACGGGTGGATGCGGGTGACGTGCTCGATGACGAGGCGCGGCTCACCCGCGACGACGCCCTGCACCTCGAAGCGGACGGCGCCCTGCGTTCCGGCCTCGAAGACGCCCATCGAGCGGGTGGTGACGGTCTCCTCCAGGGGGCGGCGCTCCACCGTCTCCCGGATCGCGTCGAGTTCGACGCCGAGGGCGCGGGCCATCATGCGTATCTGCCCGCCCCACACCATGGTGGGGACGGACGGCAGGAGCATCATCGGCTGGTGGTCCATGGGGCGGCCCATGCCGACGAGGTCGCGGACGGAGTCGGGCTGGTCGTACGTCGAGTAGTCGAAGATCTCCTGGCAGCGGATGGCGTCGACGGCGGTGCCGAGGCCGCTGAGCAGCACCGGCAGCACGTCGTTGCCCCACCCCGGGTCCACCCCGGAGGCGAACAGCGACCCGCCGCCCTCCGCGACGGCGGCGGCGACCGGGTCGCGGAACTCGGGCGGGGCGTTGCGGTGGTCGTAGAGGGGGTAGAGGGCCGGGGTGACGACGACGGCGCCGGCGCGGATCGCGCGGGTGACGTCGGCGAGGGCGGCGTCCGGGCGGGTGTCGCCGGTCGCCGCGTAGACCACCGCCCTCGGCCGTGCGGCCATGACCGCCTCGACGTCGTCGGTGGCCGTGATGCCGGTGTCGCGGTCGAGCCCGCACAGCCGACCGGCGTCGCGGCCGACCTTGTCGGGATGGTGGACGATGACGCCGGCCAGGCGCAGCGCCGGATGGGCCTCGACGGCGCGGATGGCCAGACGGCCGACGTTGCCGGTGCCCCAGACAACCGTGGGAATCATGCGCGGAGGGTAGCGGCGCGGCCCGGAGGTTCCCAGAGCCGTGCGCGGACGACCGCGCGGGCTCCTACTGGTTCTGCCCGCCGAGCAGGAAGAGGAGGTAGACGAAGAAGGCGAAGAGGTGGCCGACGAAGAGGTAGGCGATCAGCCGGATCAGCAGGCCGCGCGGGAACTTGAACTGCTGGCGCACGGGTCGGGGGCTCCTTGGCTGTGGCGGTGGTCAGGGGTGGGTGGTCGCCGCGCCGCCGCCCAGGCACATCCCGGCGAGGCTGCTCTGGAGCAGGGTGTGCACGAACAGCAGTTCGGCGCCGGCCGCGGAGGCGGCCGCGATGCGGTGCGGGGTCAGCGAGTCGAAGTGGGCGCTGTCGCCCGGGTCCAGCAGGTACTCGGCCTCGCCGAGGTGCAGCCGCAGCCGGCCCCCGAGGACGTACAGCCACTCCTCGCCCGGGTGGACGCGGACCAACTCGCCCTGGCTGCGGCCGTGCGGGACGTGCACGCGCAGCGCCTGCATGCCGCGGCCGGAGCCGCCGGCCCGCCAGTACGTCCACCCGTCGGCCTCGCGGGCGCCCGGACCGCCCGCGCGTACGATGGGGTCGGGCACGGCCGGGGTCTCGCCGAGCAGTTCCGAGACCGTCGTACCGTAGGTGCGGGCGAGGCCGAGGAGCAGCGGCAGCGAGGGCTGCCGGCGGCCCGTCTCCAGGCGGGAGAGGTGGGCGGGCGAGAGCCGCGCCCGCGCGGCGGCCGCCTCCAGGGTCAGCCCGGAGCGGCGGCGCAGCTCGCGCAGCTGCGGGGCGACCGCGGGCAGCTCGTCGGCTCCCGGGTCGGCGGGACCAGGTGTCATGTGCCGATTGAGCCAGAAACTTACCTCTGCGGCAATCCGTCTTGCCTCAGAGGTAAAAACACCTGGTGGCGGGCGTCAGGCGTCAGGCGTCAGGGGCGGATGTCCGGCCGCCGCCCGGTGTGCCGAGCACCGTCTCCACCGTGTCGGCCTCGTCTGCGCTCTTGTCCGGCCGGTGCCGCAGCACCCGGGCGAAGCGGAGCGCGACCCCGGCGGGGTAGCGGGGGGAGCGCTGGATGCCGTCGTAGGCGATCTCGACGACCAGCTCGGGCCGCACCCGCACGGTGTGCCCGTCGTCCGCCACGGCCAACTCGCGCAGCCGGTCGGTCTGCCAGCGCAGCATCTCGTCGGTGAGCCCCTTGAAGGTCTTCCCGAGCATGGCGTGCCCGCCCCCGGCGGCCCGCGCGCCGAGGTGCAGGTTCGACAGCAGGCCGGTGCGGCGGCCGTGCCCCCATTCCGCGGCGAGGACGACCAGGTCCAGGGTGTGGACGGGTTTCACCTTCAGCCAGTTGCGGCCGCGGCGCCCGGCCGCGTACGCCGAGTCGAGAGCCTTCGCCATGACCCCCTCGTGGCCGCGGCGCAGCGTCTCGGCCCAGAACTCCTCGGCGGCGCCCGCCTGCGCCTGCGGATCCTCCACGGCGAGCCGGCGGACCCGGAACCGCTCGGGGACGAGCCCTGCGAGCACCGCGTACCGCTCGCGGACGGGCAGGTCGAGCAGGACGTCGCCGCCGGCGGCCAGCACGTCGAAGAAGCAGGGGACGACGGGCAGGGTGCGTCGGGCGGTCTCCACGTCCAGCCGCGACCCGACCCGGCTTGCCACCTCCTGGAACGGCACGGGGCGGCCGTCCGGGCCCAGCCCGATCACCTCGCCGTCGAGGATGAAGCGGTCCCCCGCGAACCGGCGGACCGCCTCGACCACCTCCGGCAGCCGGCCGGTGATCTCGTCGAGGGAGCGCGTGTACACCTGGACGGACTCGCCGTCCCGGTGGACCTGGACCCGGATGCCGTCCAGCTTCTCCTCCACCGCGCACGGCCCGAGTACGGACAGCGCCTCCGCGACCGATCCCGCCGTGGCGGCGAGCATCGGCTGTACGGGTCGCCCGACCTGGAGCGCGACCTCGCGCAGCGCCGCCGAGCCCGCGGTGAGGACGGCCGCCCCCACGCGGGGCAGCGAGCCGTCGAGCATCACGGCCCGGCGCAGCTCGGCGGCCGGTACGCCGGCGGCCGCGGCCACCGCGTCGAGGGCGACCGCGTCCAGGGCGCCCTGGCGGACCTCCCCGGACAGCAGGCCGCGCAGGAACCGCTGCTCCGGCTCGGTGGCGGCGGCGAGCAGGCGCGCCACGATGCGCTGCCGCGCGTCGCGGGAGCCGGGGCCTGACAGCAGGGCGAGCTCGGTGATCGCGGCGTCGACCTCGGCGACGCCGAGGGCGGGGTGGTCCGCCGGTTCGACGGGCCGGCCGAGGGTGCTCCACCCGAGGCCCGGCCGCCCCTGCGGGAGGCGCCCGGCGAGGTAGGAGATGACGAGGGCCGCCTCCTCGGGGGGCGCGGCGGCGAACAGCTCGGCGAGCAGGGCGGTCTTGCGGGACCGGGCGGAGGCCCCGGCGACCTCGCGGGACACGCGGGCGACGTCGGCGAGCAGCATGCGGCCATCCTGCCGCTGCCGAGCCCGGGCCGCAGCCCGGCCCGGGCGGACCCGGCCCGGCTCCGGGGGCAGTACCCACCCCGGGCCCGCTGCAACCCGGTCGGGTCCGATCCCCGACGGCCGACGCCCTGACCGCCGGCCGAGTCCGGGAGCCCCGGTGCGGGAGGCTCCTTCGGGCGCGGGGCGGGCCCCGACCGTACGGCACCGGCCACCGCCGGGAATCGCAGGGCCACCCGGCGCGGGCGCTGCTCCGGGGGCAGTGCGCGGCCCGCGGCCCGCTGCAACCCAGGCGGGGCCCGTCTTCGGCGGCCGGCGCACTGGCCGTCAGGCGAGTCCGGGAGCCCCGTGCGACCCCGGCCGGGAGGCTCCTGCGGGCGCGGGGCGGGACCCGACCGTGTGGCCAGGCGGCCGCCGGGGACCGGAGGGCGACCCGGCGCGGGCGCGGCTCCGGGGGCAGTGCGCGGCCCAGGCCCGGTGCAACCCAGGCGGGACCCGTCTTCCTCGCCCCGGCGCACTGGCCGTCAGGCGAGTGCGGGAGCCCCGGTGCACCCCGGGGGCGGGAGGCTCCTCCGGGCGCGGGGCGGGCCCCGGCCGTGTGGCGCAGGCGGCCGCCGGGGACCGGAGGGCCACCCGGCGCGGGCGCGGCTCCGCGGGCCGCCGCAAGGCACAGGCCACGCCCGTACGGCACCGGCCGCCGCTCCGAAGGCAGCGGCGCCACCCGACTGGCGAGCCGGGGCGGGCCGGCTGCTGCTGTCGGCCCGCGAGGGCGCCAGGCCGTACGGCACCGGCGGCTTCCCCGGGGCCGACAGCGCACCCGGTTCGAGCCGACCCCCGGCTCCCGCAGGCGGGCTGTGAGGCCTGCCGAGGGCGTATGGGCACCAGGTGCCGCTCCGCGGCCCGCCGCACAGCTCAGGGCGGGCCGCGCCGACCCCGGCAGGCGGCCCGCCGAGGCCGGCCACCGCCGTAGGGCACCGGCCGCCGCTCGACGTGCCGCCCCGGGGCGGGCGGTGTGCGGGGCGGCCGTGGGCGCGCCGGGGCGGCGGCGTACCGCGGTTGCGGTATGCCGACGGGGCCTGTGTAGTCCTCAAGGAGGCCGCCGGGTCCGACCAGGGGCGGCTCGGCCGCACTCGCCGCGGCGTCTAGGGTTCCGGTATGACGCTCCGACTGCCGAAGCTCCCGCTTCCCCGGCGCCGCCGCAGCCGCCTGCTGGCGGGCGCGGCCGCGCTGGCCGTCGTCGCGGGGGCGGGCACCTGGTCCGCCGCCGCGCCCGGCGGGGAACGGACCGTGCACCGCGAGGACAAGGTGCTGGAGATGCCGGGCGCCGCGATCGACACCTCGTACTTCACGGCGGGAGGTGCGGGCCGGCGCCCCGCCGTGCTGCTCGGGCACGGCTTCGGCGGCAGCAAGGACGACGTCCGGGCGCAAGCCGAGCGGCTCGCCCGCGACGGGTACGCCGTACTCACCTGGTCGGCGCGCGGATTCGGCCGCTCCGGCGGTCGGATCGGGCTCAACGACCCCGCGTACGAGGTCAAGGACGTCTCTCGCCTGCTGGACTGGCTGGCGGCGCGCCCGGAGGTGGAGCTCGACGGCTCCGGCGACCCGCGCGTCGGCATCGCCGGGGCCTCGTACGGCGGGGCCGTCTCGCTGCTCGCCGCCGGCCACGACCGGCGTGTCGACGCGATCGCCCCGCAGATCACGTACTGGAACCTCGCGGACGCCCTCTTCCCGCAGGGCGTCTTCAAGAAGCTGTGGGCGGGCCTGTTCTTCACCACCGGCTCGGCCGGCGGCATCCGGCCGGCCGGACCGGCCGAGGCGGCGCCGGACGCGGGCGGCGGCGGGGGCGGCGCCGGCACGGCCCCCGGGGGCGCCGCCCCGGGCGGGCCCGCGGCGGACGGGCCGGCCGCCGGCGGGACGACCGATGCCCCGGCGCAGGGCGGTGCCGCGCCCGGCGCCGGCGCGTGCGGCCGATTCCGGCCCGAGCTGTGCGCCATGTACGAGCGCGTCGCCGCGGCCGGGGCCCCCGATGCCGAGGCCCGGGCGCTGCTGGAGGCGCGCAGCCCGTCCGCGGTCGCGGACCGCATCCGGGTGCCGGCCCTCATCGTGCAGGGCCAGGCGGACTCGCTCTTCCCCCTCGACCAGGCCGACGCCATGGCGCGCGCGATCACCGCGAACGGTGCCCCCGTCGCCGTGGACTGGGCGGCCGGCGGCCACGACGGCGGCGAGCGCGAGTCCCGTCGCGTGGAGGACCGGGTCACGGCCTGGTTCGACCGCCACCTCAAGGGCGACGCGTCGGCCGCGACCGGTCCGGCCTTCCGGGTCTCCCGCTCCGGCGGCATGGACTCCACCGACGGCGCCGTCCGCCTGCGCGGCGCGAGCGGCGACGCCTACCCGGGACTCGCCGCGGGCCGCCGCGAGTTCGCGCTGGCCGGCCGGCCCGCGGAGCAGGTGTTCGCCAACCCTGCGGGCGGCACCCCGGCCGCGCTGTCCTCCGTACCCGGCGTCGGCGGGCAGCTCGCCGCCCTCGGGGCGGGCCTCGGGACCGGCCTCGCGATGGATTTCCCCGGGCAGCACGCCCGCTTCGAGTCGGAGCCGCTGGAGCGGGACGTGCGGATCACCGGGACGCCGACCGTGTCGCTGCGCGTGCGGTCGACGGCCCCCGACGGGTCTGCCGTCCTCTTCGGCAAGGTGTACGACGTCGGCCCCGACGGCCGGCAGCAGGTGCTGCCGCAGCAGCTGGTCGCCCCGCTGCGGGTGGCCGACGCGCAGCAGGGCCGGACCGTCGAGCTGCGGCTGCCGGCCGTCGACCACGCGGTGCGGGCCGGGCACCGGCTGCGCCTCGTCGTGTCGGCCACCGACCTCGGCTACGCCTCCCCGGCGGCCCCCGCCTCGTACGCCGTCTCGGTGCAGGGGCCGCTGGCCGTGCCCGTCGCCGACGGGGTGCGCACGGCTGCGGCCGGGCTGCCCGCCTGGACGTGGGGGCTGCCGCTCGGCGCGGCGCTGCTGGCGGCCCTGCTGGCGGGCATCCGGCGCCGGCCCCGGGGTGCGGGGAAGCCGGGCCCCGCCGGGGCGGATCCGGCGCTGGCCGGCGTACCCCTCGCGATCACCGGCCTGACCAAGCGGTACGCCGGGTCCCGGGACCGGTACGCGGTGCGGGATCTGTCGTTCCGGGTGGAGCAGGGCCAGGTCCTCGGCCTGCTCGGGCCGAACGGCGCGGGCAAGACCACGACGCTGCGGATGCTGATGGGCCTCATCTCGCCCGACGCGGGGGAGATCCGCGTCTTCGGCCACCCGGTGCGGGCCGGGGCGCCGGTGCTGTCGCGCGTCGGCGCCTTCGTCGAGGGGGCGGGATTCCTGCCGCACCTGTCCGGGCGGGCGAACCTCGAACTGTACTGGCAGGCCACCGGCCGCCCGGCCGCCGACGCGCACATGGCGGAGGCCCTGGAGATCGCCGGGCTCGGCGACGCCCTGGAACGCGCCGTGCGGACGTACTCCCAGGGCATGCGGCAGCGGCTCGCGATCGCCCAGGCGATGCTCGGGCTGCCGGACCTGCTGATCCTCGACGAGCCGACGAACGGGCTGGACCCGCCGCAGATCCGGGAGATGCGGGAGGTGATGGTCCGCTATGCGGCGGGCGGCCGGACGGTGATCGTCTCCAGCCACCTGCTGTCGGAGGTGGAGCAGTCCTGCACCCACCTGGTCGTCATGGACCGCGGCCGCCTCGTGCGGGCGGGCGAGGTCGCCGAGATCACCGGCGGCGGGGACACCCTGCTGGTCCGTGTGGACGGGCCGGTGGACGAGGTGACCGTCGCGAAGGTGGCGGCCCTGGAGGGCGTGGAGTCGGCGGCGCCCTGCGACGACGGACTCCTCGTCCGGCTGGGCGGCGGAACGCCCGCCGAGCTGATCGCCGAACTGGTGCGCCTGGACGTGCCGGTGAGCGCGGTGGGGCCGCACCGGCGGCTGGAGGACGCGTTCCTGACCCTGATCGGAGGTACGGCGTGAGCGCCATGGCGGAAGTCGCCGCGGGATACCGGCCCGGCCGGACACTGCCGCTGCGCGTGGAGGCCATGCGGCAGTGGCGCCGCCGGCGGACGCTGGTGATGGGCGCGGTGCTGGCCGCCCTGCCGTTCGTGATGATGATCGCGTTCGCGGTGGGCGGCGACCGGGACGGCGGCCGCGGCGACAACCGGATCACCCTGATCGACACGGCGACGGCGTCCGGCGCGAACTTCGCCGCCACCTGCCTGTTCGTGTCGGCCGGGTTCCTGCTGGTGGTGCCGGTCGCGCTGTTCTGCGGCGACACGGTCGCCTCGGAGGCGTCCTGGTCCTCGCTGCGCTACCTGCTGGCGGCGCCGGTGCCGCGGGCGCGCCTGCTGTGGAGCAAGCTCGTCGTCGCTCTGGGCTTCAGCCTGGCGGCGATCGTGCTGCTGCCTGCGGTCGCGCTGGCGGCGGGCACGGCCGCGTACGGATGGGGCCCGCTGCAGCTTCCGGCGGGCGGCGCCCTGCCGGCCGGCGACACGCTGCCCCGGCTGGCGCTGGCGGTGGCGTACGTCTTCGTCTCCCAGCTGGTCACCGCCGGCCTCGCCTTCTGGCTGTCCACGCGCACCGACGCCCCGCTGGGCGCCGTCGGCGGCGCGGTCGGGCTGACCATCGCGGGCAACGTGCTGGACGCGGTGACCGCGCTCGGCTCCTGGCGCGACTTCCTGCCCGCGCTCTGGCAGTTCGCCTGGGCGGACGCCCTCCAGCCGCACCTGGAATGGGGCGGCATGGCGAAGGGCGCGGCGGTGTCCGTCTCGTACGCGCTCGTCCTCACGGCCCTCGCGTTCAGGGGCTTCGCCCGCAAGGACATCGTCTCCTGAGACCATGCGCCCGGCGGCGGGGGTTCACCGGTCGTCGAGGGCGTTCCACCGGCTGCCGCTGCCCGGTTCGGGGGCGGAGAGGGTGTGCTCGCGCAGCATGTGCAGCAGCGAGCGCAGTGCCGGAGTCGCCGGCTTCGCGGCCGCCCAGGCGAGGACGGCGGTACAGGGCGCAAGGTCCCTGACGGGGAGGTAGCGGACGGCGGGCCGGGGCACGAGCTCCGTGGAACTCTCGGACATGAAGCGGATCCCGTACCCGAGACCGACCAGCGTCACGCAGCTTTCCAGGGTGCCTGCCGCATGCGGCGTGTACCGCACCGGCGTGCCGTCCGGGCGCGGGTCGGCGGCCCAGAACGCACGCCACTCGGGGCGGGCGTGGGGGGCGAATCCGATGACCGGCAGATCGGCGAGGTCCGCGAGCGTCACGGCGCTGCGTGCGGCGAGCGGATGGCTGTCCGGCAGGCACACGAGCCGCCGCTCCGTCCCGAGGCGGAGCACGCGCAGGCCGGCGGCCACGGGCTCGTAGCAGACGACCGCGTCCACCTGCCCGTCCAGAACGGCACCGGCGTGATCGACGAAGTCCATCTCGCGCCACTGCACTTGGGGACCCGGGTGGAGGACGGTCCGCATCGAGTCGATCAGCAGGCGCAGGGCGGGCAGCGCCGAGGTGTACGAGGCGAGCACCACGCTGCCCGCGTGCGCGGCCGCCTCCGTCTCCGCAGCGGCCTGGAGGTCGGCCACCGCATCGACCACGGCACGTATCCGCGGCAGCAGAGCCCGGCCCGCCTCGGTGAGTTCGACGCGCCGGGTCGAACGCTCCACCAGGGCGACGCCGAGACGCTCCTCCAACGCCCGGATCTGACGGCTGAGCGCGGGCTGGCTGATGAACATGCGCTCGGCGGCGCGACCGAAGTGCAACTCCTCGGCGAGCGCGAGCAGCAGACGTAACTGGTGCGTGCTGGGCTCAGCCGCCACGAGGTCCTCCGTCCCGGTGCGGAGGCCGACCGCACCATGCACGGAAGGTTATCAACCGACGCCGCGAACACATCAAAAGCCCCTTCCGAATTACCCATGGCACCGACCAGAATAAAAACACCACGAAAGCCCGCCATCAACCAAAGGGAAGAAGCGCGCATGAGAAGGCGAATTCTCGCCCATTTGGCGACCGTTTCCATGCTGGCACCCCTCGCGGTCCTCGGAATATCCGGGGAGGCCGCCGCCGCCGGACCGGCCACGTGGAAGAACGCCCGCACCGGAAAGTGCCTGTACACCACCAACGGAATGAACGGTGTCGGCGCGAGCGCCGACTACTGCAACCGCAAGTACGGGCGCTGGTACGAGAAGAAACTGGGAAACGGCGCCTACCGGATGTGGGTGGTGAACAACCAGGGCGCACACCGCTGCCTCGACAGCGACAAGGAAGGCGACGTGTACCTCCGCACGTGCGAGGACGGAAACCGCAACCAGCAGTGGTACCGGGTGAAGAGGTCCACGGGTTGGAGACTCACGAACGTCGCGACCGGCCGGGTCCTCGACAGCAACTTCCGGGGTTCGGTGTACACGAATTTCGACGAGGGCGACCGGAACACGTACCAGCGCTGGCTGTGAAGCGGCGTCCCGCATGGCCCGTCGCCGGCGGCGCCGGAGCCGGGGCCTAGACTGCCGGGAGGGGCGGGGCCCGTAGCGCAGAGGTCGTCGCGCGCGGTCTCCAAAACCGTGAGGACGCCGGTTCGAATCCGGCCGGCTCCGCCCTCTCCCCGACCGGCGTCAGGCCGCGGTGCCCGGTGCCGGGGCCACGGCGTCGATCTCCGCGAGGAGTTCCGGGTCGAGCGGGGCGGCTCCGGCCGCGGCGTTGGCCCGTACCTGCTCGGGCGAGGTGGCGCCCGCGATGACGGACGCGCAGCCCGGCTGCGCCGACAGCCAGCCGATGGCCAGTTCCAGCACGCTGCGCCCGTGCTTCTCCGCGAGGGCGGCGAGCGCCTCGACCGTGTCCAGCCGCCGCTCGGTCAGGTACGCGTCGCGGCCTTCGAGCCGGGAGCCGGCCGGCACCGGCGCGCCCCGCCGGATCTTGCCGGTGAGCAGGCCGTTGGCCAGGGGGAAGTACGGGAGCACGCCGACGCCGTAGTGCAGCGCGGCCGGGACCAGCTCGGCCTCCGCGGAGCGCTGGAGCAGCGACCACTCGTTCTGCGCCGACACGAACGGCACCGCACCCGTCTCCCGCGCCACGTGCGCGGCTTCGGCGAGCTGCCAGCCGCTCAGGTTGGAGTGCCCGATGTAGCGGATCTTGCCCTCGGCGACGAGTTCCGTGAGCGCGGCCAGCGTCTCGGCGATCGGGGTGGCCGGGTCGGGGCTGTGCAGCTGGTAGAGGTCGATGTGGTCGGTGCCCAGGCGGCGCAGCGACTCCTCGACGGCGCGCCGGATGTAGCCGCGTCCGCCACGCGCCCCGGCCGCGGGCCCGTACCCCATGTCGACGCCGTCGTAGCCGAACTTGGTGGCGAGGACGACCCGGTCGCGGCGGCCCTTCAGAGCCTGCCCGAGGTGGGTCTCGGAGCCGCCGCGGCCGCCGTAGATGTCGGCGGTGTCGAGGAGCGTGATCCCCGCGTCGACGGCGGCGTCGACGACGGCCCGGGTCTCCTTGGCGTCGAGCCGCCCGCCGAAGTTGTTGCAGCCGAGCCCGACCGCCGACACCTGAAGACCTGAACTGCCCAGGGCAACATGGCGCATGGGGTTCCTCCACCCTGATCCGCATCAAGATCTCTCTACAGGCCGGCCAGTCTAGGCACGCGCCGACGGCGGAGCGCCCCGAGCCGCCGGGGGCTGCGCGGGCGCTCCGCCGTCGGGTCAGGAGACGTCGGCGCGGACGGACTTGCCGATCAGGCCGTCGGTGTACGTCACCGTCTTCGGGGTGAAGGCGCCCTTGCCGGTCACCGTGCCGGTGACGTTCTCACCGGGCGCGAGCTCGACCGTGGCGATCTGGTCCTCGTCGGCGGCCAACTCCGCGACGTGCTTGCCGCCGCTGGTGTCGGTGATCGTGAAGTACAGCGGGTTCACGCCGATCGGCTTGCTGCTGTTGTTGGTGACGGTGACCGAGACGCTCGTGTAGTCGCCGTCCGGCGCGATGATGCTCTTCTTGTACGCCGCCTTCTTCGCGACGACCGTGACCGCGGCCTTCTTCTCGGGCGCAGCGGACGAAGGCGCGGCCTCGGGAACCTGCGCCGACTCCGACGGCGCGACGGCCGGAGGCTTCGCCGCCTCCGTCGACGGGTCGGTGCTCGCGCCGCCGCCGACCACGGCCCCGGCGATGCCGATGAGGACGAGCATGCCGACGGCTCCGAGGCACGATAAGCCGACGATCTTCCCCGTGCTCGTCTTCTTCGGCTGGGGAGGCTGGGGCGGGTGACCCCATCCGGGCTGCTGCGGCTGGCCTGGCGGCGGGAACTGCTGGGACATGGAAACCCCCACGGGACGGGTGCGAATCCGGCCACCGTACGGGGCAGCCGCCACGCGGGGGCGGCAATGTCCAAACCGTAACAATCAAACGTTAAACAGATGTTCGAGGGGTTGTGCGGCAGGACACGGGAGGCCTCCGGCACTGCCGACCGGCCCGGCCCGGCGTCAGACAGCGACACGGCGAAGGCCCGGGTCGACGTGGCGACCCGGGCCTTCGGGGCGGACCGGGGGTCCGCCGGGAGCAGGGGCGACAGGATTCGAACCTGCGGCATTCGGTTTTGGAGACCGACGCTCTGGCCAGCTGAGCTACACCCCTTCGGCGAGACCAACCATGCCATGGCCGGGGCCGGAGATCCAATTCATTTCGCGGGTTGCGTCGCGCGCGGGCGGGTGGTGGGGGTTCGTGGGCTCCCCCACCGCCTCCGCGCATCTGCCGACGGCGTCGGCCGCCGACGCCGTCGGCCACGGGGCCTGTCGTGAGCGGCTTGGCGGACCGGCCCGTTCACGTGCGCGGCGCGGGGATGCGTTCGAGGACCCCGCCCGCGAAGACGTCGTAGAGCGGCAGCGTCTCCAGGTGGACGTACCCGATGTGGCAGTCGCAGACGGCCAGCGGGCAGGGCCTCGGCCGCAGGGCCGCCCGGTAGGAGCCGTCGTACAGGTTCCCCAGCTCCGCCTTGACGAAGTGGCAGCGGCGCACCGTGCCGGCCCCGTCGACCGAGACGACCGAGGATCCGGTGCGGCAGGGCAGCCCCTCGGAGCGGTGCGGGTGGCGGCTGTACGGGAAGAGCGGGTCGATCGCGGTCCACCGGTCGGCCTCGGCGTCGGTGTAGGTGCGCCCTTCGGCGGCGTTGACCCACAGGTAGACCCGTTCGGGCAGGTCCTCCCGCAGCCTCCGGGCCTCCGTCAGGTGCTCCGGCATCCCGACGATGCCGACGCTGTGGCGGATGCCGGCAGCTGCCAGGTCACGGCATTTGCCGAGGAACCGGTCGTAGGGGGTCTGCCCCGGGTGGTACGTGCACCACAGGGCGAGCCGGTCCGGGTCGGCCTCCGCCGTCCAGCCGGTCCGTCCCGACAGGTTGGTCTGGATGGCGACCCGGCGGACGTGCGGCAGGTGCGACAGCTCGACCAGGGCCCGCCGGTACCAGGACCGTACGAGGCCCTCCCCCCAGGGGGTGAACAGCACCGACAGCCGGTCGCCGGTGTTGCCGGCCGCCCAGGCGGTGAACCGCTCCAGGGCCTCCCGGTCGGCCGTCAGGGCGGCCCGGCTGTCGCGCCGCTTGGCGAACGGGCAGTACGGGCAGTCGTAGTCGCAGGATGCGAGCGGCCCGCGGTACAGCAGCGTCAGGTCCATCGCGGCCTCACTTGCGGTCGTACGCGGCCATCGCGGCGCGTACGGCCGGGGAGAACAGGGCGGGCCCGACGGCGTCGGAGTGGGCGAGGCCCTCCGGGCCGAGCCGCAGCCGCTCCCCCCTGCCGGCGTCGCCGGCGAGCCAGCCGCGCGCGGCGAACGAGGCGAGCTCGGCGGGGAAGTCGTCCTGCGGGGCGGTCCCGAAGCGGGCCCGGTACTCGGACACGGCCAGGCCGTCCGCCTGGAGCAGGGATTGCAGCAGGTGCCGGCGCCGGGCCTCGTCGCCGTCGACGTGCCGGCCGATCTCGGCCCGCTCGAAGTCCCGGGCGGGGCGGCCGACGTAGTCGTCGATGATGCGGCGTATCTCGCCCATGTCCACCGCGTAGTCGAACGAGTAGTGCAGCGTGCTGGTATAGGAGCGGGCTCCGCAGCCGAGGCCGACCATGCCGTCGGTCTGGCAGGCGTGGTCGTCGGCGGCGGAGGCGGGGGCGCCGGGCCGGCGGAACATCCGCATGGACACCTGCCGGTAGCCGGCGGCGAGGAGCAGATCCCGCCCGTGGCGGTACAGGCGCAGCCGCTGCTCGTCCCAGGCGGGGTCGGGGGCGTCGGCGGCGCCGCGGCGGCCCAGCCCGGTCAGCGGGCGCACGTACAGGGGGTAGAGGTACAGCTCCTCGGGGCTCCAGGCGAGCGCCGCCTCCAGGGAGTGGCGCCAGGTGTCCTCCGTCTGGCCGTCGATGCCGTAGATGAGGTCGATGTTGAGGACGGGGATCCCGGCGTCCCGGATCCGGCCGAGGGCGGCCTCCACGTCGGCCCGCCGCTGGGGGCGCACCGCGGAGCGGGCCTCGCGGTCGACGAAGCTCTGCACGCCGAGGCTCAGGCGGGTGGTGCCGCGCTCCGCGAGGACGGCGAGCCGGTCGGCGGTGGCGGTCGGCGGTGAGGCCTCCACGGACAGCGGGACGGCCCGCAGGTCGGCGCCGGCCGCCTGCTCGGCGATGTCGCAGAGCCGTTCCAGTTCGCGGGCCGTGAGGAACGTGGGGGTGCCGCCGCCGAACGCGGCCGCGGCGAAACGGGGCTGCGTCCCGTCGGCGGCGAGGGCCTCGCGAATGGTGCGGGCCTGGCGTTCCAGGGCGTCGAGGTAGGCGGTGGTGAGGCCGTCGGGGGCGCCGATGCGGGTGAAGAGGTTGCAGAAGCCGCAGCGGACCTCGCAGAACGGGATGTGCAGGTAGAGGGAGAGCGCGTCCTTCGGCTGGCCCGCCCACAGGTCGCGCAGGGCGGGCCGGTCGGGCAGCCGCCGGTAGGCCGTCTTGTGCGGGTAGGCGTACACGTAGGCCTCGTACGGGCGGACGGGCGCCGGCGCCGCGCATCCGGTTCGAGGAAGAAGTGCGCGTACGGCACGGTCCAGACGGCCTCGTGGGCGAGGCGGTGGCCGCTGTAGCCGCCGTCGCCGTAGGCGGTGCCGTGGTCGGAGCACACGACGGCGAAGCAGCGGCGGCGGCTGCGGGCGGCGTCGAAGAGGCGGCCGATGTGCCGGTCGACGTACTCCAGGGCGGCGGCGTGGGTGTCGGCGCTGTCGCCGTCCTCGGGGCGGGCGCCGGGCCGGTGGAACCAGTTGGGCTGGTGCATCGCGGAGACGTTGACGAACAGGAACAGCCGCTGCTCGGCGGGCAGTCCGGCGACGACGCGCTCGGCGCAGGCCACCTGCTGCTCGAAGGAGGTCGGGGAGGCCACCCCGAACCCCGGCTCCCAGTGGGACTCGGCGAACATCCCGGGCAGGACGGAGCCCAGCGCCGCCTGCTTGTTGAAGAAGCCGACGCCGCCCACGCACACCGTGTGGTATCCGGCCGCGGCCAGCCCCGAGACGAGGTCGGGCGTGTCGAAGACCCAGGTGCGTCCGGCGGTGGTCTCGCTGCCCGCGAACCGGGCGGCGAACAGCCGCGGGTGCGGGCCGGGGGCGGCGGGGGTCGGCAGGAATCCGGCGAACATCGCCTGGTGGGAGGCGTAGGTGAAGCTGCCGGGGGCGTGTCGGCGCTCCCAGCGGCCGCCGGGCAGGACGGCCGCGAGGTGCGGGATGCGGCCCTCGGCGGCGAGGCGTTCGGCGACGTCGAAGCGGAGCGTGTCGAGGGTGACCAGCAGGAGGT